>QMRW01000031.1 GCA_003650785.1 Thermoprotei archaeon
AGGACCTTTGTACCCTCCCCAAGCTTTTATTCCAAAGAAGGGAGGGGGAGGCTCAAATACAAAGAAGCTTCTCCCTGCAGTCTTTATGAAGAGTAAATGGTATAGCGTAGCATTTCTAGCTTCAGGAGTATCTGCTGGCACTGTAAGACTGTATGCCAGTCCTCGTGCTTCGAGAGTTGCTTGAGCAAGGTACTTATCTGGATCTAGACCAGCAATTCTCGCCATCCAGTAGCTCTTACCAAAGTCTCCGAGTCCTCGAGGTTCAGGAAAGTACACTCTTACTGGTCCATACTCAAAATACTGTATTGGGTCAAAGATCACTACATGTGTCACATTCAACCTTTTGAATATTTCAACAGCAGTTCTCTCATCAGAGAGAAATGCCCTAGCGACTTCAGCTATCTGTGTAGTATTAAGAGTTGAATTATCACATACAGAAGACCTATTCGTATTAACCGCTATCCAGTACCCGTAGTCCCACCATGAGGCTATGATAGCATCCTCTGGTAGGTTACTTTTCATCCACTCTAGGGCTGACAACCAGTCTGAGTACATATACCCACGTTCAGTTGTGGTTACCGAGACGCCTAGGCTAGAGGTTAGTATTAGAGGTGGGGAGTGAGTACTGACTACTACATAGGGAAACGGTAGATAGGAGGATGTTATTACGAGTAATGATAGTACACAGATTGCAATTATACCTATAGCACTGACTTCTCTTAGTTGTCCTAAGTACTTAGATCTAATTTTTCTAGGTATGAATACCTTACCTTTTATGGCATCTAGTAGCCTATCGAATAGTGTAGTAAAACCTATGGAAGAAACTATAGCTACAGCAGGACCCATGAGTAGAGAGAGTCTGGCAAAAGAGGAAGCTGCATAGGTTGATGTTATTAGGTAGAGTACTATTAGGATATTCTCTCTACTAAGACGCTTGGTCATTACATATGCTCCTAGGAGTGATAGGGGTAGCATTAGTGAGTAGTCTATGTATAGTAAATCCCATGAAGGAGCTCTATGCTCAGCAACAGATTCCACTATTGGATGTGCTAGATGTCTATAAATAGGGCTTAGTATAGCCAGAATTCTGCCACTCATTCCCATGAGTACTCCAGTCTTCCATAGTATAATGCCCATAGCTAGTAGTACTGAAACTATAGTAAACCTACCTATTCCACTTCTCCATAATCTCTCTAAGAGTCTCAATCCTCTCTCTCCGCATAGGTGGATTATGGAAATCATTAATGCTAGTAGTGGAAGTAGACCGTAGAGTGATGTTAGTGCTACCTTGGGTCCATATCTAGGAGTTATGGCTATGAGTAGTGTGGATAGAGCATAAGTGGGAATGTAGGCAAGAGAAATCTTCTTATCGGCTTTACCGAGAATATGGATAATCATTATGAATAGAGCTAATAAGTTCCATGGATATATGTAGCCACCCCATGTAACAGCAACATACCCTAACGATATTCCCGATAAAATAGCACATAAAATGAGAGTAGAGGTACGCTTGGCACCAATAGCATGGAGGTATAGTAAGAGTGATAGCAACATACAGGGAATAGCTACTCCTTCATGCTTTCCACCAAGCATAGTTCTAGTGAAGAGACTAGGCATTGCAGATAGAAATACTGCAGAGAGAGCGCAAGCGGGCTCTCCAGCTAACTTAAGGGCTATTAGAGCTCCTAGGATGGTTATAGTAGATGCCCATATAGCTGGTGTATAGGCATGAACTGTGTATAAGTCTACATCAAGTCCTAGTAGTTTCAGAAAGACATACGTGTAGGCTGATACTATGGAGATCCCAGGTGGTGAGGTTGATCTGAGCTCTCTACCATGTGGATACCAGAATAGCTTATCTGGTTCACGTGGAGCTCCAAATGTGTATGAGAACCACCAGATCAATCCTTTTTCCAGAATCTTTCGAGCTACGTAGTACTCATAGAATGGATCAAATTCGTTAAGGTATACACCCCATTTGGCAGGAACCACTCTTAAAGCTAAGGAGCTTAAGGATGCAATTATGACTATTATCGCAGTCATTATCTTAGCCGATGAGAGTATTTTGAGGAATGTGATTACATGAGTAGTCAATTTACCCAGCACAGTTCTAAGTCTGCTGTAGTCAACCATGGTTTAACCACTATCTCTAGGTTAAAGCTTAAAATAAACTTTTAGATTGATTATTTTAATCTGAGTAGAAATTTTCTTCGCCTAGTAGCTGGTCGAACTGTCAGTTTCGTTGGGTTTGGAGAAAGCTGTGAAAGACACCGTGGGCACTTAAATCCATATCTCTTAACTATATCCTCGGGAAATACAGGTTCATTACCCTTATAGAGTTCAAAGGAACATCGTCTACACCTAATTATCACAGGCATGCTAGATCATATTTTTTGGGGACAAATATATTTAAACGTTAACCTTCTAACTCATAGGATAGAGTGTAGAGAGAATGAAATCTATCAAAAGATCTTCAATACGAAAGATCATAAATACCATTACAGACTATCTCATGAGAAATATTGCGCTCATACCAGTAGTGATAATAGTAATAGCTGCTAGTGGATGGACCTATATAACGCTCGAAGCACTAAGAGGAGAATTAAGAGGAACACTAGGTATAGTAGGAAGAAGGGGACTTCAATCTGTAACTGAAGGACTTATGGTAACATTCTCCTATACATTATCATTCATAGGATTAGTAGCTATGTATAGGGGAGTGTCTCTAAGCTATAATCCACGTGTTGCCATTACCTATATACTCCTAGGAGTACTACTTCTGGTGATCTCCTTTCTCCTATTCTATGTACTAATTTTGATAAAGATAACGGGGTGATCAGAGTAGATACATACTGTGCAGAGAGTACTATCGAAAAACTCCTAGAAGAAATCTCAGATTCCAAGTTAGTTTTAATATCATCGGAGAAATTATTCTACACAGACTTAATTTCCATAAAAATACTAGAGTACATACTTAAGAAGAACCCTCATTTAAAGGCCATAATATACCTAACTGATGGAGAGTTAGATTACCTCCTCATGCAGCTATCCGATGTAGAAGGAAGTAGAGTTCAACTGGTAAGATATGTAGATCTGAGTACCTTATTTACACATATAAGTAGGGCATACCTAGTACCTGAGCTATACTCCAATACAGTAGTACTAGTCCCACTAACGAGGATCTATATAACTACTAGTGGTAGCTTAAAGAGTATACTAAAGATTAGACCTATAGTTGTGGAATTAGTAGTACTGTTGAAGGGAATACTAGGTCGTGTAGAGTCCAAATCGCTAGTTACAGTACATAGAGGATATGTGAAGATACTAAAGAGATATGTAGATGTCCACATATCAGTCACTAGTGAAACTGAATTCGAAGTAACTCGGGTGGTTAATTGAAGACTCTGAGAGAACAACTAGTTAGCACGAACACAAGGATCTACGTAATAGGTAGAAACCTAAAGTTTGCATACAAGATCATTAACCTACTTAAAACCTATGGAATACCAGTAGATATCACAACAGAAACAGCTACTCATGAATATCTCAACACGATAAAGTTGATCGCCTCGGAAGGGGAGTATCAAGTACATGGAGATCTGATAATGGTTCCTGAAAGTGAAATAGATGAGAGAATACTGATAGCAATAGCTCTTGTAGTATCTACTACGAGAGTATTAAATATGGGCATAGATCCAGGAAGACGTACTGGTCTTGTTGTACTAGTAGATAGCACTCTATGCCTATGGAGATCCTTTAGAAGTTTAGAGAGATTGCTCGACCTTATAGATAAGTCTATAAGTCTAGTAATAAACTCGTATGGACTTAGTGTAGAGAGGATAGTCTTAAGAATAGGCTCTAGTATATCCAGGACTACTCTTGAGAGAATAGTGAGTATAGCTAGAAGGTACTATAGTAAGGTAAATCTAGTAGTAGAGCTTGTTGATGAATCTAAGAGTGCTCCTAAGATAAATATAATTAGATCATTATTAGATATTAAACTCACTAGAGACTTACTATCTGCATTTGCTATAAGTACGTGTAGAGGCATACCCATAAAGATATGTACCGAGTAGAAGTGCCCAGTTCATGGTTAAAAGTTTAATAACCTCGAAGTTGATTAAAGGCAGAGGTGTGAGTATGGGTGCTGAAAAATCCTTTACATTTCTAGTAGAGGGAGGTAGAGCGACAGCGGGTCCCCCTATACTCTACTAGAGGGAAAGGACCCGCACTAGGTCCACTAGGAGTAAATGTAATGGCAGTAGTCAATGAGATAAATAATAAGACTAAAGACTTCGCTGGAATGAGAGTCCCAGTAAAGGTAACAGTGGATGTAGAGACTAAGCAATTCAGAGTCGAGGTAGGAACTCCTACTACAGCTGCACTTATAGTGAAAGAGTTAAAGTTGAGTAAGGGAGCTCACCAACCAGCTAGAGAGACCGTAGGAGATCTATCAATGAAAGCAGCTATAAAAATAGCTATAGTAAAGAAAAAGGATCTCAGGACTGCAGATCTTAAAAAAGCTGTAAAACAAGTAATAGGAACCTGTCAAAGTATGGGAGTTACAATTGAGGGAAAGAGACCTAAAGAAGTACAGAGGGCTATAGATGAAGGAGTCTACGACAATCTATTTAAAGAGTTCATGGAGGAGTGGGAGAAAAGCTAGGAGAGGTGTTATAAGTGGCTATATCTACTGACGAACTGATGAGAGCAGTAGAAGAAGCTAAGAAGAACGCGAAAAAGAGGAACTTTACACAGAGCATAGAGCTAGTAGTCAAGCTAAGGGAAATAGATTTAAGAAGACCTGAGAATAGAATGGTCACACCTGTATATCTACCACATGTACCGAAGAATAAGCTTGCTAAAATCTGCGTCTTCGCTACGGGAGACTTAGCACTTAAAGCTAAAGAAGCTGGAGTGGATGCTGTATTCTCTAGAGAAGATCTCATGGAACTGAGAGAGGATAGAAAGAGAGCTAGGAAGATAGCTAAAACCTATGATTTCATACTGGCACAACCAGATCTTATGCCTCTAGTAGGTAGAGTATTAGGTCCCTTCTTAGGGAGAAGAGGAAAGATTCCTCTTGTACTACCACTGACAGTAAATGTAAAAGCCTTCATAGAGAGGTACAGAAAGTCTATAATGATTAGGGTAAGAGATCAACCACAACTCATGTGTTGGATAGGAACAGAGGATCAGCCAGTAGAAGAAGTGATAGAAAATGCCCAGAGAGTACTAGCGATAATTGAAGATAAATATGGTACAGTAAACATAGAGAAGGTATACGTAAAGCTCACTATGGGTCCTTCTATTAGAGTGAGGTGAGAATATGAGTACTCTGAAACTAAGGAAGAGAGTACCTGAGTGGAAGATAAGGAGAGTGGAGTATATAAGGAGACTCGCGGAGAAATACCCCTACATACTAGTAGTAAGTATAGAGAACGTAAGCTCTCCAGTGCTAAGTGAAATAAGAGCTATACTAAAAGCCAAGGGAGATGTTCTAAAAGTCATTAAAAACACACTGGCTATACGAGCACTTAAAGCTGCGGGAAGAGAGGGATTAGTAAAGTACTTAAAAGGAAGTAATGCCCTCCTCTTCACTCGTACAAATCCATTCTCGCTTAAAATATTCATAGACAAGAACAGAGTGAGAAGAGAAGCTAGGGTAGGAGATATAGCACAAAACGACATAGTGATATCTGAAGGAAATACAGGCTTTCCACCAGGACCCTTAATAAGTCTCTTCAATAAACTTAGAATTCCAATAAGAATTCAAGAAGGTAGCATATGGGTCACTAAAGATACTATAGTAGCTAGAAAAGGAGAGAGAATAACATCAGATCTAGCCGAGCTCCTAAAGAGATTAGGGATAAAACCGATAGAAGTAGGTCTCCATATTAAGGCAGCCTATATTGATGGTCATGTAATTTCAGGCGATGAACTAGAATTAGATCTAGAGAAGTATAAAGAGGAAATAGCAAATGCACACACACAAGCGATTAACCTATCTATTAATTCAGTATTTCCAACCAGAGAAACTGTAGAGGCTATTTTAACTAAAAGTATTATAGAGAGTCACTATCTGGTACTTAACACAGTCCTTCCTATAAAGGAGAGCTTAGAGAGTGCCCTTAGAAGAGGAGTACTAGAGGCTCAGGTACTACATAGTCAAGTTGAAAAGTCTCTGGGGTGATTCTCTCATTGAGTAAAATAAAATCTACAATCTACTGGATAGATCTTTTCAAAGAGAGGGGATTTAATAGGTTTAAGTGCAGAAGATGTGGAAGATACTTTTGGAGTATAGAAGAGACTGATATATGTGGAGACTGTAAAGAGTATAACTTCATAAAGAACACTCCAAGAACTAAGGTCGACATTACCGATATGGATCACCTAAGAGAACTGTACCTAAGCTTTTTCGAAGAAAGAGGACACACTAGAGTGAATAGATATCCAGTAGTAGCTCGATGGAGGGATGATGTCTATCTGGTCGGAGCATCCATCTACGACTTTCAACCATGGGTTACAGAAGGAATAGTACCTCCACCAGCTAATCCTCTAGTAATCTCACAACCATGTATAAGACTCACTGACATAGATAAAGTGGGTATTAGTGGAAGACATCTTACTTCCTTCGAGATGATGGCACATCATGCATTCAATACTAGTAAAGAGAGAGTATATTGGAATGAAGAGACTGTAAGATATAGTTATGAGTTCTTTGTAGAGGGTCTAGGTATAGATGAAGAAGAACTAATATACATAGAAGACTGGTGGAGTGGAGGAGGAAATGCGGGTGAAGACTTCGAGGTCCTCATAAGGGGACTAGAAGTAGCAACACTAGTCTTCATGCAGTACAGGGTAGTAGATGGGAAAATATTAGAGATGGATAACAAAATAGTAGATACAGGTTACGGTCTAGAGAGAATATACTGGCTACTTAGAGGTACACCTACAATCTATGATGCGATACTAGGTGGAGTCATAGATACACTATACAGTAGGCTTGGACTGAGGAGAGTAGACGAGGAAATACTCATTGAAGTAACGAGGAAAATGGGATTGTTAGATACTCTCACTAAAGAGAACATAGAAGCAATACTAGCCACACTCGCTCAAAAGTACGGTCTAGAGAGAAAAGACTTTGAGAGAGATGTTAAAACTCAGTGGACTATATATCGCCTAGTAGACCATGCGAAAACTGTCCTTCTAATGCTAGCTGATGGACTAGTTCCATCTAATACTGGAGGAGGCTACCTAGCCAGACTACTGATAAGAAGGGCTATGAGGGACTGTATAGTACTCCAACTAGGGCTATCAATATATGATATAATAGAATTACTAATACCAAAGCTCTCTAAAGCCTTTCCAGAACTCGAAGAAGTGAAGGACTCAGTCTTAGAGATGATAGAGATTGAAGAAGACAAATTCAAGAGAACTATAAAGACCGGGAGAAGATTAATCCAAAGAAGAATAAAAGAGTATACTACTAAGGGGATCAGAAAGTTCAATCTAGAGGATCTAATACTACTCTACGACTCTCATGGAGTTCCACCAGAGATAGTTAAGGAGGAAGCAGAGAAATTAGGTATTAAGGTAGAAGTCCCACCAGACTTCTACGGCAGACTAGCCTCACTGCATGAGGGAGAAGCTGTAGTTGCAAAAGGTATAGAATATAAAATCACTCCAGAAATGCTAAGTAACATACAACCCACTAGAAAGGTTTACTATGAGAAACCTCACATAGAAGAGATTACAGCAAAAGTACTAAAAGTGATCGATGGTAAATACCTAGTACTTGATAGGACTATATTTTATCCTGAGGGAGGAGGAGCACCTGCAGATACAGGTGTGATAACCTGGAGAAGAGGCTCGTGTAAAGTAGTAGATGTTCAATCTATTGGAAATGTTATAGTACACGTATGTGAAGGTGATCTCAGCACACTCTCTACAGGAGAAGAAGTACACTGTAAGGTCGATATCGAAAGGAGAAAATCGATAATGAGAGCTCACACTGCAACCCATGTGATACTAGCAGCATCTAGAGCAGTACTAGGTAAGCATGTATGGCAAGCA
Organism: Thermoprotei archaeon; assembly: GCA_003650785.1. Taxonomy (GTDB): domain Archaea; phylum Thermoproteota; class Thermoprotei; order Thermofilales; family B20-G17; genus B20-G17. The sequence goes on from QMRW01000031.1 coordinate 8,077, forward strand.
GGAGCACAGAAAAGTGAGGATAGTGCTAGATTAGATATTACACACTTCAAAAGATTAAGTGGAGAGGACATTGAAAAGATAGAAGAACTCGCTAATAGAATTATTATCGATAACAGAGCTGTAAATGTATATGAACTGGAGAGAAATGAGGCGGAGACTAAATATGGCTTTACACTATATCAAGGTGGTGTAGTTCCAGAGAAAGTACTCAGAATAATCGATATAGAGAACTGGGATGCTGAGGCCTGCTGCGGTCTTCACTGTAGTAGTACAGGAGAAGTAGGACTAGTAAAAATAGTGAGGACAGAGAGAATTCAAGATGGTGTTGAAAGAATAGAGTTCCTAACAGGTATGAAGTCGCTAAGGTACTTACAGAGTATTGAAGAAAAGCTTAAGGAGTGTTCACTAATACTAAACAGACCATTAGGAGAGGTAGTCATAGGATTAAAAGACCTATTGGAAGAGAATAGGAGACTCAGAAGAGAGCTGAGGAGACTTACAGAGCAGATTATAGAATCCCTAGCTAGTAGGATTAGATCGACTATGGAGAGATATAAAGATATGGAATTTGGTATAGAGGTTCTAAAGGAGATAACAGATCTAGATCAGGCTATCAAACTAGCTTTTAGAGCACTAGCAACATCTCGTAATGGAGTGTTAGCATTACTTATACCAGTTAAAGAAGGATATAGATTCATAATAGCACTGACAAGTCAAATTGTAGATAGAGGTCTCGATGCAAGATCAATACTCAAGAATCTACAAAGAACTATGAGAATATTCGGTGGAGGTAAAGAGGATCTAGTACAGGGGCTTATAAGAGAAATTGAACTAGAAAAAATAATAGGTAACATAAAGAGAGCGTTTAAAGATGAATACGATAGAATACAGTAAGGCTCTCATAAGAGAAGATCTCTTATATACAGCAGCATTAGATTTTAAGTACCTCCTTAATAAGGGCTTCAGAAGGGAGACAGCTCTTAGATTTGTTGGAGATAGGTACGGTCTTTCTAAAGTAGAGCGAGCAGTATTATATAGATCTATATTTTCAGACGCAGATATTAGGAACAGAAGACTTAAGTCCACTCCTATTCATAAAGTACGCGGAAATACCCTGGTGGTGGATGGTTTTAATGTAATTACCACTATCGAAAGCGCTCTCAGAGGAGAACTACTGATACTATGCGAAGACGAATTCATCAGAGATATTACATCAGTATTTAGGAAGATTAGAATAACTCCACTTACATATGAAGTTGTAGATCTACTACTCGAATATGCAAAATTTGAGTTAAAGGTAGAGGGAATAAATATAGTGTTGAATAGTCAAGTGAGTCGAAGTGGTGAGCTCAGTGGATACATAAGGCACATCATGAAGGCCTTGAATCTCAAGGGAACGGCTAAAACATCGAGGAGTGCAGATGTAGGACTCAGAGAGTTCTCTGGAATAGTCGCCTCTAGTGATTCTGTGGTTATATCATATGCATCTAAAGTATTTGACCTAGGAGGAAGTGTAGCAATGATGGTAGCTGAGCTCGTGGGCGACGAGAATATCTTGGATATGAGACGTCTACTGAATATACGAGGATAAGTGTAAAATAGAGTTCTACAATACTATACTGGGGATCTCATGAGAAGAATATCTCCAAGAGAATATAGAAGGCTCATGAAAAGACTTGGTATGAGAATGGAGGAATTAAAGGGAGTGATAGAAGCTAGAATAGTCCTCGGCGATAGAGAACTAGTATTTAATGAACCTAAAGTAAGCGTTGTAGAAGTATCTGGACAGAGGATGTACTGGATCCTTGGAACACCTGAAGAGAGAGCTATCGAAGAAGAGATTATTGAAATTAGAGAAGAGGATATAGAATTAGTAGCTACTCAAGCAGGAGTCTCTAGGGAGGAGGCAAGGAGAGCACTACTAGAGGCAGGAGGAGATCTTGCTAAGGCTATATTGATTCTAACTTCTAAAGGCTGAGATCAAATGCTTACAAGATTAAGGGAATCTTTTAATAGAATAATAGTACCCCTAGCATCATTTTTAGCTAAAATAGGCATAAGAGCAAATACAGTGACAACTCTAGCTTTAGTTACTGCATTGATATATCCAATATCCATACTAGTACTCCCTCCAACATACCATATACATCTTACACTACTAATACTGATATCCGGTATACTAGATAGTATTGATGGTGTTATAGCTAGAATAACTAGTGAAGAAAGTAAACTAGGAGCCTTTCTAGATTCCACAATGGATAGAGTATCTGATATAGCCTATATGTTTGGGCTCCTCATCTCCAGGATAGCTACACCTATCGAAGCACTATTACTCCTATCTGGGTCTATGCTCATCAGCTATATCAGGGCTAAGTATGAATCTCTAACAAGTGGAGGTAGTCTCGAGGGTGTAGGTATCTGTGAGAGAGCTGAAAGAACCTTACTAATCTTCATAATAGCATTAGTATATTACCTCAATTATATTCTCTCTAAAGTTCTGTTATGCCTATTACTAGTACTTGTCTGGATCACAGTAGCACAGAGGTTTCTATTCGTACTAGAGAAATTAAGAAAATTTTCTTCGAAACTTGAGATAAAAAGCAGAGAGTAACCACTTAGGAAGGTGGAGGTGGTGGTAGGACCAGTTGTTCTAACACCCTCACTAGGGAATCCTCCCACTTACGTTGCTCTGTAAAATGCTCATTGGGATCCTTAGTAATCACGTATACCCAGTAAAAGCCAAATATGCCTAGTGTTATTACGGTCAATAGGATGTATAGAATTGTATTGCGATGCGGTATTTCATAGTATCTTCTATAGTCGAACTTAACACCTAGGACCTCTAATGCTTCCTGAATACCTCTCACAATTCTATCCTCCCTCTTTTCGTGTGTAAAGAAGTCCTTAGTTAGGAAGTGGTAGATATAGAAGATGATTATACCTATGATTAGTGTGAGTATTATCCAGAGTACTGTACTCTTCTCAGTTTCCTCTATCTCAGCCTCGCTTATCTCTCTACTTATAAGAGCTATTTGAGTAGATATATCTACGCCTCTCTCCCTTGATATCTCCCTCAGAAGCGTTACAAGATCTCTGTACATCATCAATTGTCTCTTAAAATGTGCGTTCCTCCTTCCAATCCACTTGTATAATACATATATATTAATAATAACGGCTACTAAACCCACTAGAACCAGTGAAGACATTGCTAGCATAGGTATGAAGGGTCTACGGGTAAGGATACCAACTATGGCTATTAGGCTCATAGCTACTCCCAATATTACTGGAATAAAGGGTAGCCAAATGGGCATTATGTAGTCCGTCTCAGTTCTCTTCCTTATGTTGTTACGAAGGCTATCCAAGTACACCATGGACATACTTCATCGCATACCCTTAGGTTAAGTTGGATATAAGCTTTAAGAAAACTAAAATACTTCAATCTTTAATATAAAGGCGGCCTAGCGAAATTCATGTACCTTCTATCTACAGCATTAGTCATGTCCAATCCATTTAGTGCTCCAATAGGATATGTGTACACTCAATGATGTTAGTATATCTATACTCACCAACAAGAAACGCTCCTAGTAGCAGCTTCTCTCTATTTTAGATCTCTCTTCTCCAAGTTCGAAAACTTCAACTTCATGTATTTTTCTATAGACCATTAATGGAATCTCACATATGAAATCTCTCCTGACTATTTGAACTGGTGCTTTTATGTTCCTCTTCATTCACAGGTATAAAACATTCGCAGGGATAAAATTATCCTACTTTCAGTTCTACTTCTACAGCCAATTGAAATAGTATTTCTTCCCTATATTGTGAGGCATTCTTTATTATCAGTTCCTACTCTCATCTAAAGATTTTTCTAAGAAAGTTATAGCTTCTTCTAGCTATATTTAAAGGGTCTTCTACAGATTTCAGTATTTCTACTGAGAGGTATCCCCTATATCCTATCTCTCTTAATGCACTGGCAATCTCATTATAGTCTGCATTTCCCATTCCTGGACCTAGCCCGTTCGTATCGTTGGCGTGAAAGTGGGATAGATAGCGTCCAGCTCTTCTTATTATCTCAGAATATGGTTTATTTTCATCACTCATACTATAGACATCTAA
>QMRW01000032.1 GCA_003650785.1 Thermoprotei archaeon
GTAGTATTCGAAGAGACAAGTGGACTCAGTCCTTTCTTTGAGTACTACGCAACGAAGGTATTCAATAACCCAGATGATCTCTTCAGTGAGCTCTCAGGGAAAAAGTAAAAAAGACCAAGTACAAATCCCTAGGGGTAGATCAAATGACAGAAATAACATATCCGCTAATACTGATAAACTTCAAGAGCTATACACAGTCATCGGGTAGGAGAGCAGTAGAGCTAGCTAAGACAGCCGAAAGAGTATGGAAGGAGACAGGAGTGACAATAGCGGTTGCACCTCAGCTAACAGATCTAGGCGTAGTGGCTCAATCTGTAGAGATTCCTGTATTCTCTCAACATGTGGACAACGTACTACCTGGAGCACATACGGGACATGTAACCCTAGAAGCTGTTAAAGATGCTGGAGCCATAGGTACTATGCTAAACCACTCTGAGAAAAGATTAAGGTTAGATGTAATAGACGACATAGTCAAACGAGCTAAAGAACTTAAATTAAAGACCGTTGTATGTGCTAATACAGCTGAAGTAAGTGCAGCAGTAGCTGCATTAGGACCGGACATGGTAGCTATAGAACCCCCTGAACTCATAGGAACGGGAATTCCAGTATCAAGAGCTAAACCTGAGATAGTGACTAATACCTTAAAGCTTGTAAAGAGAGTAAATCCCAAGATCAGAGTGCTATGCGGTGCAGGTATCTCTAGTGGTGAGGATGTTGCTGCCGCTATAAGGTTAGGAACAGTAGGAGTGCTAGTAGCATCAGCTATAGTAAAGGCTAAAGACTGGTATACAGCAATATTGGATATGGCTAAACCACTGATGAAGTAAAATAACATCAAGCAGGAAAATACGAGTACAGGAAGCAATAAGGTTAATATGGAATTCTCTCTTTATCAACAGCAGTTACAATGTACCTTTAAAACCTCCTAAAGCGAAATTGACATAAGATTATTATACATAGGAGCCTATCGAGTAACAGGGGCCCGTAGCGTAGTCAGGATAGCGCGACGGCCTTCGGATGAGGGGAGGAGAGCCGTAGGTCCCGGGTTCAAATCCCGGCGGGCCCACTATTTTGGCACTATCTTCATTACTCTAGCAAGTTCATATTGTGAATACCATTAGTAATATCTCAAGAGTAGCTTCTCTACTTTTTAATTTTCTTATAAGTTCTCTATTTATGTCTATAGCCGCTTTATTCGCCTCTATAGCAATAGTCCTTTCATCTATATACCTGCTTTTCCTGATAACAATCGACCTAGGACTTGATAGTAGTAGGTTTGGACTGCCCCTTGCAACTACTGTATCTTGAAGTGTACCTGATCTCAAAACTACTACCAATATCGATCCTGGTTTTTTCAAGTAGTACTTGAATGATTCTGAGAGATCACTAGCAGCCTTATTAGCCGATATGGCTATTATACAGTCACCCCTAGGAGTTAAGTATTTATCCTTAGTTACCTCAAGAGTAGTCCTATGTGTGGCTTTCACATTTTTGTGACCTTTAGCTAAGATCCTCTCTATAACTCTGGGTCTCTTTTTAGTAAGAGAAGCCATCTACCCCCCTGAGTTTAACAAATACGCATGGACCAGCACTCATTACGATCACTCCATCACGACGTTTTATTACTACGCTCAGTTCCTGCATGAACTCAGTACCAATTGGTATAACCATAGTACCACCTATCTCTAGACTTTCCAATAATCTATTAGGAATACGAGGAGCAGCTGCTGTAACTAATATTTTGTTAAATTTATATCTGAATGGTGGTGTGAAACTTCCATCTCCACAGACCACGCTTACATCTAAGTCATAACCTGAAGTCTTCAGATTTTCATAGGCAAATTTTGTGAGATCTTTGTCTATCTCAATCGAGCATACATGCCCTCTTTTTTCATCCCCTGACCTAGCTACTATCTCTGCACACAGAGCAGCATGATAGCCACTTCCAGTACCGACTTCGAGTACAAAGTCCCCTGGTTTAAGATCCAACTCTTCGCACATTATAGCACACATGTGAGGAGCGCTTATGGTTTGACCTTTAAGTGTAGGTAGAGGAGTATCGTAGTATGAATACTCTCTATAACGGGGTGGTACGAATTTTTCCCTAGGTACTTTCGAGAAAGCCTTAGCTACTAATTTACTCCTTATATATCCCTCTCTTACAAGCCTCTTTACTAAATCTCTCCTCTGATCCTCAAAATTCGTTCTCATATTTTCACTATACTAGCCAAACCATATATCCAAACTTGTCTGCACACTCAGTTCTTTAAAGGCCTTAACAGCTCTTCCGAGTGCTGCTCTAACTCTCTCTTCGGAGAAGTCATGCTCACCACATAATAGGTCTATGACCTTATCTACATCAGGTTCTCTCCACTTAACGGTATAGTTACTAGTAACTTCAGGATTAAGGAATAGTCTCTTTATTTCAAGAGGATCTACAGATAGATCTACGAACTTAACAATCCCCACTATTTTTTCGAGTGCTCTATACTCTCTGATTAGTTTCAGTGCTCTTTTTGGACCTATTCCCTTAGCTCCTCCTGGATTGTAGTCCGTACCTAGTAGTATTGCTATATCCACTAGCTGTTCCCTAGTTATTCCCAGCGCGGATAGTAACTCTTTTAGGAGTATGAGCTCTGGTTTGATTTCTATGTATATGTTCCTTCTAGGAAGTTTTCTCCTCCCGGTTATAGTTAGATTTCTTATCAGTCTAGTAGTTCCATAGAGTAGAGAGTCGTAATCCTGACTAGCAGTGGCCCAGGCGTCTCCCTTAATAACCATATAAGCTGCTTGAGCTTCACCTTCAGAGGGTGCTTGAACCCATGGTATTCCCATAAAGTCTAGTAATTTCTTAGCCTCTTCAACCATATCCTGTGTTAACTTAGAAGCCTGTTGTGCATAGATCCTAGCAGCTTCTAGGTCTCCTCTAGCTAAAGCCTCTTCATATTTTCTATAAGCTTCCTCACGTATCCTCATTCTCTTCATTAGTTCAATTTTCTTCAACTCTGGTGGCTTTCCATCAAAGATGTATACTGGTTTTATACCGTATTCAATTAGGTTCACTGTTCTATAGAGTAGTCCATTCAAGTGACTCGTCACTCTACCCATAGAATCCATTAAGGGTGTTCCATCACGTTGTCTTATGTTTGTCAAAAACTGGTACAGAGCATTATAGGCATCAATAGCTATTACTTTGCCCCTTAAACCTTCTAGGGTTATCGTCCTCCTCACATTTTCCACTAATTCTCTTAGATCTACACCCAATACTATCACCTTAAGGGATTATCTAAATACTTAAGACTGGGTGTTGATTTATATTTATCTTAAGGCTCTTATCAATCTCTCATTTTTCTTCAGGTACTCTACGTGTATGTATCCTCGTAGCTCCATCATCATTAGTAACTTATTGTATTCTCTTCTGCTAATGTCGTATCTACTTCTGAGGATTTTAAATAGCTCACTATCTTTAGCTATTCCTCCCCTTCGTTTTAACTCCTCCCATAATTCGATGTAAGGTGGTAACAAAGTTAAGTCCCTCATGCGAAGTATGGTGTTGGGATAACTTTTCTCTCACGTGCTATCTTAGCTCTTTCGGACCATGCCTTGTAGTACCTTAGCATGTCTTCGGTTATCGATGGTTTAATTCTCCTCAATGCCTCTCTAAAGTGTCTCATGTATACCTTGTCCATATTTATGTTTTCTCTTAGTGCCATCATACCAGCCTCTCTCACTAGTACTTCTAGATCTGATCCAGAAAAGCCTTCGGTTATCCTTGCAAGTTCTTCAAGATCTACGTCAGTTGCTAGTGGCATATTCCTAGTGTGTATTCTAAGTATCTCCACTCTCGATGTAAAGTCGGGAGGAGGAACATATACAAGCCTATCTAATCTACCGGGTCTTAATAGTGCGGGGTCGAGTATATCTGGCCTATTAGTTGCTCCTATTACTACTACACCTTCTAAGTTCTCTATACCACTCATCTCAGTCAATAGTTGACTTACTACCCTCTCTGTAACCATGGAGTCTCCTATGCTCATCCCTCTCATAGGAGCGATAGCGTCTATCTCATCTAGAAATACTACACAGGGAGCTACTTGTCTAGCTTTTCTAAAGATTTCTCTAATTGCTCTTTCGGACTCGCCAACCCACTTACTAAATATCTCTGGACCTCTTACTGCTACGAAATTTGCGCCACTCTCAGTAGCTACTGCTTTAGCTAGTAGTGTCTTACCACATCCAGGTGGACCATACAAAAGAATACCCTTAGGAGGCTTTATTCCCAGTCTCTTGAAGGATTCTGGATATTTTAGCGGCCATTCAACAGCTTCCCTAAGTTCTTGTTTTACTTCGTAGAGTCCACCTATATCATCCCATCTTACAGAGGGAATTTCTATTTCAACTTCTCTTAAAGCAGTTGGAGTGATTTCTCTGAAAGCTTTCATGAAGTCCTCCATAGTTACCTCGATACTATCTAATACTTCAGGAGGTATATTTTCCTCTTCTAGATCTATTTGAGGAAGATACCTTCTTAGGGCTTTCATTGCAGCTTCTCTACATAGTGCTGCTAGGTCTGCTCCTACAAATCCATGAGTAATCTCTGATATTTTGTGAAGATCTACATTATCTGCAAGTGGCATATTTCTAGTATGAACCAGTAATATCTCATAACGTCCCTCTCTATCAGGTACGCCAATCTCTATCTCTCTATCGAATCTTCCTGGTCTTCTTAATGCTGGATCGAGAGCACTAGGTCTATTAGTAGCACCTATAACTATAACATCTCCTCTAGCTTCGAGTCCGTCCATTAGTGCTAGTAGTTGTGCTACTACTCTCTTCTCTACTTCTCCTGTTACTTCTTCTCTCTTAGGAGCAATAGCATCAATCTCATCAATAAAAATTATAGCAGGTGCATGCGCTTTAGCCTCTTCGAAAATCTCTCTAAGTCTTTGCTCAGATTCTCCATAGAACTTACTCATAATCTCAGGACCATTAATAGCTATAAAGTATGCTTCGCTCTCAGTAGCTACTGCTTTAGCTAGTAGTGTCTTACCACATCCAGGTGGACCATACAAAAGAATACCCTTAGGAGGTTCGATACCGAGTTTTCTAAAGATCTCGGGATGTTTAAGTGGCAGTTCTACAAGTTCTCTTATCTTCTGTTTAGCTTCTTCTAAGTCTCCTATGTCATCGTAGGTTACTTTGGGTATTCTACTTATATCTACTGGTCTCTCTAGTACTATCAACCTAGTTCTCTCAGTTACCATGACAACTCCACTGGGTTTAATGGATACGGCAACAAATGATATAGGCTGACCTAGAACTGGTATCTGTATTATATTCCCTTCACATAGTGGATAGTCCATTATTCTCTTCTTTATCCAGTTCACAAAGTGGTCATCTAATGTTAATCTAGTGGATACTGGTGCGAGTTTTACTATTACAGCTGGTCTTACATTAGCTTTTCTAATAACTACCTTATCACCTATACCTACTTGCGCATTTCTCCTAGTAATACTGTCCATTCTTATAACGTTCATACCTCTATCTGCTGGATTTGCTATCCAGACTATTGCAGCTGTCCTGCTCTTCCCTATTATCTCTACTACATCACCTACATTTATACCAAGCTTAGCCATAACAAGAGGGTCTATTTTGACCTTTCCTCTTCCGAGTTCTCTTTGACTTGCCTCCACTACCCTCAGTTCAGCTTCCCTAGGGTTTTCACTATCTTTATTACGCGTCTTCTTCATATCAGTCTCCCTTAATCCTCACCTAGTAATTAGCAATCCTAAGATAATAATCTATCTCGATAAGTTTAAGAGGTAGTGCTTCTCAGACTATTCTACAAGTCTGCTTACTCTTACTACTTCTACTTGACTGACTCCCTTTACTGTAGATATTAGTGCTTCTAGATTTGATGTACCACCTACAGTCTCTTCAGGTATAGCTATGCTTAAGAGTAGCGCTTTTAAACCAAAGGCTATGGGCTCTTCTCCATACTGTAATACTTCATAGTCCTGTGGTAGTGCTTTAGAGATCCTAGTTTTAAGTTCTTCTAAACTAGTATCTGGATCTTCTGGAAATATTTTCAATAGTACGGCGACTCTTCTCATACTATTTCCTCCCGCTCATAAATGATTGACTCTATTTAAAGCTATGGTTGGTGAGTTAGAATAATACGATTCAGGGTCCCTTAAAACCACATTTAGGACATATATATGGATTGACTAATCTTCTACACTTGTAGCATCGCCATATAACTACTTCTCCGCAGTTTGGACATCTAAACGATGTCCCTCTTTCAAAGGGTGGTATAGGTTTGCCACAGGATGAGCATATAGGCAACCTGAGACCCGTACTGGACATGTTTATTACCTGCACTCTCTATAGGAATGGGTTAATAACTTTTACTAATATATGAATGAACTATTCTCTTTTAAAGAGGTAGAGATTTTCAGATCTATCCGATAAACAGTATAGAACTATTTCCCTACAATAGCACTCACTCTATGCTCTATAAAACACTTCTATGCTTCTATTATAACTTCTCTGTGAAATATCTCCTTTAATATGGACTCTACAATCCCCTTGGGTATGTACATTCTCTTCACCGAGGGATACACCTTTATGCTATACTGTGAGCTTCCATCTGGAAACCATGCTATGTTAAGAGATAGTAATCTAGCTGGTTGAATGATCTGTTCTATTATCGATCTTTCAGTTCTCCTTTTGATAATCATTTTCACATACCTAGGCCTTATTGCTCTCAGTTTGGTTTTTACCTCTTTTTCCAATTTTGCTAAATCTCCTCTATCGATACTTCCATTAGCCATTAAAATTATCAGAAATCCAGATTTTTCGTAAGCTTTCAAGAATTCCATATTCTTGATTAAACTGTACCCTTTATTTTCTAGTTCGGATAGACATCTAGCTACTTCAAAGTCCAGTTCACTGTATTTACCCTCTTCTATCATTTTTTGACACTTATAGCATAGGACTCCAGTTCTCAGATCGAATTGACAGAAGGGTGTCTTAACCATGTTGATCACCTCTGCTTAGTAGTATTCTTATGGTACTAACTCTTCTTAACCCCTCGTTATGATGTGCCACCATATCACTACTTATTCTTATATCCTCTACCTTTAGATCGATCACATAATGCTTTCTCAACTTCTCTACAACCTCTATCGCCTTAGGTATATGCTGTCCTCTAGCTCTTATGTCCAACTTGTCTACTCCAGAGTGTAATAGTACTATGCAAGTGCTTATGTACTTATTTACATGCTTTCTTCCTATTACTACTAGGGCTTTGGAAGGCATTTCATATCTCAGAAGGTTCAAGTAGATATTAATCTTTGTATCTATGGATCCTTAAGGAGACATCGAACAGTGGAGTACTCCTACACTCTTACTTTCGCTTGGAGCTCAGTTCTTCCCCAGAAGATCTAAGCCTTTTAATTCATAGAATACCCAAGGTAGATACAAATAACCATATTAGTATAGTCCTACTAAGAGAATCCCAATAGCGCGGTCTACATCTTTCTTAGCGAAAAGTTTTTTGGTTTTGGAAGTTAAAGTACACGTGCCCGAGGTAATTATATCCAATATAAATAGAACTGATATGGATAGGCTAATAGAGTACTTTGAGAAGTATAACCCTAATTTCAAAATGGGTATAGGAGTTATACGCACTAAAGAAGGTGTCGAATTTAAGACTGAATACGGTGGAGTCAGATACATATGGATAATGGAGGGATCGGGAGAGGCATATATCCCGGAAGGATACAGGACACAGGAGGGGGATGGTGAGAAACTACCCAACTTTTACGAACCAGAAGAACTGGATAGAGACATTATGAGAGCATTAGAAGTTCTCGAAAAGAATCTAAACCTAATATCAGAAGAGGTACCATATGGGGATACTATAAGAAATTGTGTCAAATCTATTCTGGATAGATATGATAATGGGATATTTAGAGGAGATATTACAGGTGAGATTGCACAACTAACTCCTATAGAGAGAGGCGGTTGGTGTCATACTACCTGGTCTGAAGACAAGCAAGTAAATGAGGCTATAGAGCTACTCATAGAGAGATTTGATCAGATAGGCTGGTCCACTAAAGTAGAGGGGTCATATGAACCTCTTAAAGTAGGTGATCAAGTAGTACTGAGGTCTAATGAGAAACTACTAGTAAGAGGAAACATGAAGTACATTTGGATAGAGGACCTGAAGGGTATTCCACCTCGTACATCAACTCTTAGAAGGGTTAGGTATCTAAAGGATCTAACTGGCGGCTGTAATATAGCATTTGATCCCTTCAGAAGACTGGCCCTGACTTGGAACATAAAGGGAATATCTAAGGAAAATCCAGATGGATACAATAGGGTCAATAATCATATTGTGAATATGGCTGAGGAATTTTCAAGAACTCACTTCCACCCTTCAGAGGCTATAGGGGGAGGAAAAGCACAGCATGAGTTATACTTAGTTCTCGATCCCTCGGAGTTCGGTCTTAGAACCTACGGTAGGAAGAGCTATGCCTACTTCTTCCCTGACCTAGATGATCTATCCAAGTATGTTAAACTAGATCTAAGGCCAGGAGACGTAGTATACATACCACCTGGGACAGGACATAGAGCTATCAACGTCCTAGCAGCAGTTATAACACTTCCAGGATTTAAGCCTAGGAATGAGTGGTATATAGACAAGAAAATTAAAAGACTTTATGGAGGAAAGATACCATATAACGAATTCCTGATATCAGTGACCTCTAGGTATGATGTACTGTGAGATAATAATAGTTCCTCAAAAGACTTTTTGACTCATCGAACCCCTCTAATCATATCATTAACCTTATTGCCCTAATACAGATTCTAGTTATCCATAGGATTCCTCTAGCTCCTTGCTAATATTTATAAAAGCATTAGGAGTATCCTCAATCATGAGAGAACTGGATACTGTCCTACACATTATTTTTACAATGGACTGTGAACGTATCAGGAAGTTCTCTCCTCCAGGAGGGCCTGAGAGTTGGGAGCTCAGTGAGAGGGCAATAAAGGGGTATGTAAGAATACTTTTAGAATACGATATGAAGTGTACCTTCTTCATAGTACCCGAGACAGCTCGTAGGCATAGAGAGCTCTTCCACGAGATATCGGATTATGGCTTTGAATTAGGAATGCACTACCATCCACAGAGTTTTCTAGATGGAAAGTATACTAAGTACCTCGGAGAGTACAATTATGAGGAGCAGTTGGAGCAATTGAGCCAAGCACTCAACTACTGGAGGAATTCTATAGGCTTTAGACCCTATAGCTTTAGACCTGGAAATGCTTCGTCTAATGAGTACACTTACAGAGTACTGCATAAACTAGGATTTAGACAGACTAGTACTTATATTCCTAAGCGGAATATGCCAAGGCTCCATGCCGTATATATGGATGCCAATCCCTATCCTCATCACGTAGGTGAAATGGACATATTAGAGGTACCCATTACCTCGGATATAAGGGTAAGTCCTCCTACTAATAAAGATCCTCCTCACCTGAGGATAGAATGGGGAGAGGAAGGCGCATTAAAGGAAGTAGTAGACTTTTGGATAGGACACTTAGTACAGAGGAAGATTCCAGTAAAGTCTGTAGTTGTAATAACACACAACTTTATAGATTACTCCAACGAAAACCTAGAATACACTATTAGGCTAAGGAGACTGATAAGGTATATCTTAGAGAGAGTTAGATACTATGATCTACATCCAGTGTCTCTAACTATAGAAGAATTGCACAGGATAGTAGATGAATTAGGAGTGAATATATGATAAATAGTGATTTCTTATTCAGCTTAGATTCCCCATAGATGGGATGGAGATAGATAGTGAAGAAGTTCATTCTCTAGAGGGACATATTTTATAGGTAGATCCAGCTATAGCTACCTATTTATATTGGTATTTAGATAGGACTCGAACCTCTATGAACTAGCTAGTGAACTCAGTACTTAGTTTCGGACATTCATATCTATACAGTACGCTTACTATTTTGCCCTAGAGAGCCGACTGCTGTCATGCCTTTTTCTAACTTCAATCATTACTGAAAAACAAACTTAGCTTCTTTTACCATGGCCTAGTCGCCTATATGGCTCTGCAACCATAGAGGAGATACCTGACCTAGGTCTCTAGTGGGCCCGGGGGGATTTGAACCCCCGACCTCGGGGCTTACGCTCTCCCGCGTGTGAGGCGGGCGTCATAGCCGCTAGACCACGGGCCCTCTACCCCCTATTAGGTATCTAGTAAGTACATAACTATTTGTTGTACATAGTATATACTCTTAAGCTTTACTTCATCTAAAACTCAAATGGCCAAATCTTTATACTCCATAATGGAGTGTGATAATTAGCTTGTAATTTCTATGATATCCCCTGTTGTCGGTACTTCTGCTTTCAATCCTCTATTCCTAAGAATATTTGCTAAGGAGAGACCACCATTAAGTGTTGTGTGGACTATTATTACCTCGTATGCCTTTAGTTCCTCTATGAGACTGAGTATTCCACTTCTGCTAGTGTGTGAGGAGAGATCAAACCACTCTACTCTAGCTTTAATTCTAGCTTTACCCTTCCCATCTACGGGTGCTGTACCTTTTGACAATACAACCCTACCGGTACTACCAGGTGCCTGATAACTCACTAGGAATATACCATTTCGGGCTTCCCTACACATTCTTCTTAAATAAAATCTAGCCGGTCCACCTTTGAGCATTCCAGCTGGAGTCACTATTATATTCTGTCTAGTCTTCAGGAGATCCTTTCTCATTCTCCTACCATCTACTTTGACAACTGCCTCTAGACTTCTTTCGTACAGCTTTGGATCTTTCAACATACTCTTGTATTTTAAAAGTATACTCGACACCTTCCTAGCCATGCCATCTATAAATATAGGATAACTATCTAGGCCGTATTTACAGAGTATACATAGAACTTCTTGGGATCTTCCTACTGAGAACGAGGGTATTAGCACTGATCCGTTACTACTGAGTACTTCTTCTATAGCCTGTACTAATATCCTCTCCACTTTCTCTCTAGGTGGATGATCATATAATGCATAAGTAGCCTCAGTTATAACTACATCAAATTTTAGTTTAGGTATTTTCGAGGCACTGAGTAGGCATGTATCATTAGTATTTATATCCCCAGTTATAAGCATTTTCATATCACCTGTATCTACTATGAAAGAAGTACTCCCTGGGATATGTCCTGCATCTACAGGAGTTATAGTAATAGAGTCTAGTTCTATACTATCTCCGTACTCTATGTACTTAACACTATTAAGCATTCTCTGTATTTCCCTAGCCTCAAAGGGTAGGTGATACTTTGAGATCTTTATGAAATCTCTCAATAGTACACTAGCAAGCTCTGCCGTGAGTTTAGTAGTGTATAACGGTATTTTCTCGCTTATATAGAGTAGGGGGAGTGTACCCGAGTGATCTAAATGTGCATGTGTTAGGAATATAGCATCTAGTTCCTTAGGTCTGACATGTAGAGGGAACTTAGGCTCTCTCTCTGTAATCATAGCTCCATAATCGAAGAGTATCTTCTTTCCTTTCACTTCTAATAGTATCGCTGCTCTCCCTACTTCTCTCCCTGCTCCGAGTATAGTTATCCTAACCTTTCATCACCTTGCTCAAGGATAGTGCCAAGGTTTAAAAATGTAGCTGATGTTCTGCTTATTTATTACGCCAAATCTCCTCCTAGGTCTAGTTAAATGTCTATAGGCTCTTGGAGATGGTATATATATTCCGGGGTCGATTATTGATGGATATTTCTCAATAACTTTAGTAGCTTTTGGCGCTTTGTACTTACACTTAGGGCATCTGTAACCCTTATTTCTACCCATGGATTTCATTCTCTTCCTACATACGGGGCAGAGAGGTGCTCTCTCTATTTTTCTCACCGTAGATCTGATTACATGTATTACTTCTACATTCAGAAC
>QMRW01000033.1 GCA_003650785.1 Thermoprotei archaeon
GATATATGTTAAGACAAGAAGAGAGAGGAAGATAGTAGTAGTGGATGTAAGAGAGACTGATACTAGCAAGATAGCCGATATATTCCTGAGGATAGAACCAAACAAGGACTACGAACTCGCCTCTGCTCTCAGGATGATAGTTAAGGGTTATGACATAGAGTACAGAGAGGTAGCAGGTATAGATGTAGATAAGATCTACGAGCTCGCTGACCTTATGATGAGTGCTAAATTTGGAGCAGTATTCTATGGTCTAGGTGTAACTATGACCTCAGGTAAGAGTAGAAATATAGAAGAATTGGTAAGATTGGTTCAGGATCTGAACGAATGGACTAAGTTCGTAATACTGCCAATGAGAGGTCATTATAACGTTACTGGGTCTAACCAGATCAAGATATGGACAACAGGATATCCATTTGCAGTGGACTTCAGAAGAGGATATCCTAGGTACTTCCCGGGAATGACATCTACTATAGATCTCCTAAACAATGAAGAGGTAGATGCAGCACTAATAGTAGCATCAGATCCCATACCACACTTTCCCGCTAAGGCTGCAAGTCATCTAATAAAGATACCTAAGATTACGCTTGATCCCAAATGGAGTGTAACAGCTATGGTCTCTAAGGTCATCATTCCAACATCAATAGTGGGAGTGGAATGTGGTGGAACAGCATATAGAATGGACAAGGTTCCATTGAGAACTAAGAAGCTAATAGATCCCCCAGAGGGTATTCTCAGTGATGAGGAGGTTCTAAAAATGCTTCTTAAGGAGGTTAAGACACTTATCAGGTGAGCACTATGGATCTAATAATAAAAAATGGATTCGTCTATGACCCTATTAATGGAATCAACGGAGAAGTCATGGATATAGGAGTTAAGGGAGGTAAAATAGTTCCTCCTGAAGAGGTGAAAAAGAAAGCTAAAGTTATCGATGCTAGGGGAAAAATAGTCGTTCCTGGAGGTATCGATATACACGCTCATGTAGCGGGACCTAAGGTTAATGCTGGTAGACTTATGATGCCTAGTGACCATTACGATAGTTTCATTAGACTTACAAGAGGTGTTCATAGATCTGGCACTGGAAAGTACACACCTTCAACCTTCCTGACAGGCTATAGATACGCTAGAATGGGATGGACTACAGTAGTAGAGCCAGCATCACCACCATTAAAGACTAGACATACTCATGAAGAATTAAACGATATACCAATAGTAGATAAGATGTGCTTCCTACTACTCGACTCAAATAGAATTCTTCTAGAGTACCTAGCTGAAGGTGATACTTATAAATTCAAGAATACTGTAAAGTGGCTCCTTCAGATCACTAAAAGCTACGCTATCAAACTAGTAGATCCCGGTGTAGCAGTTCCCTGGAGTCTGGGTGGGGGTTATGGGTTAGATATAGACGAAAGCATCGAGCCCTATGGTATAACTCCTAGAGATATTGTAGTGAACCTATGTAAAGTCAATACCGAGCTTAAACTCCCTCATACTATTCACGTCCACTGTAATAAGTTAGGGATTCCAGGCAATTTAAGTACCACAATAAGGACTATGGAGTCCACATCCCACTTGGCATCTGGAGAGCTTAATATACACATTACTCATATCCAATTCAATTCATATTCTGGAGAATCATGGGTAGATATAAGATCAGGAGCTGAGGAAATAGCTAATTATGTGAATAAGAATAGTCATGTGAGCTTAGATGTAGGGCAGATAGATTTTGGAACAGCTATAACTATGACCGCTGATGCACCCTTTGAGTTCGCTCTATTCCATCTCTCAAAATGGAAGTGGTATGGACCCGAAGTTGAAAACGAATGTGCAGCGGGCATTGTACCCTTCAAGTACAGGAGGAGAAATATGGTTAATGTAGTGCAATGGTGTATAGGACTAGAGGTAATGTTACTAGTTAAGGACCCCTGGAGACTAGTACTAACTACAGATCATCCTAATGGTGCACCATTTACTCGATACCCCAAGTTTATAGCACTACTCATGAGTAACAAGTATAGAGAGGAGCTTATGAAGAGAATGAGTAGAAGAGGATTAAAACGATGTGTACTTCCTACTATAGACAGAGAGTACGACCTGTATGATATAGTCAAGGTAACGAGAGCTACACCAGCAAAATTACTGGGAATAGACAAGTTCAAAGGACATCTAGGCATAGGTGCAGATGCAGATATAGCTATCTACGACATTAACCCCGAAACTATAGACTTCTCTAGAGAATATGAGAAAGTAAAGGAGAGACTCAAGAGGGCTCTATATACAATCAAAGATGGTGAAATCGTAGTAAAAAATGGAGAAATAGTAAAAGACTTCTTTGGAAGAACTATAGCTGTAAAATTTAAAGAAGATATAGATACAGAAGTCATAAAGGATGTGAAAGAGAAATTCAAGAGGTATTATACCATAAGCTTCTCCAACTACATTATACAGGAGGACGAGATTAGGAAGATAGCATACATCTGGGTTGAGGGGTGAGGGATGTGGGCAAACGCATAGTAATTGTACCAAGAAGAGAATTTAAGGTACCAGTCGAAGCTGAGAAATTAAGACCAGATCTCCTAGGAAGCATGACAATGCACGAGATCGAGAAGATTTGTGTATATGAGGGAAATAGGAAGTGTAGGCTCGGAGATCTTTTCATAGTAAGAGAGGAAAGTACAGAATCAGAGGAACTGACTGTTGTATTGAAGGGAGATTTCAGTAAGGTCTGGAGAATAGGAGAGAGCATGGCCTCTGGAACCCTTATAATAGAAGGAAATTGTGGAAACTTTCTAGGTTACAAGATGAAGGGTGGAAAGATCTTAGTAAAGGGTAATGCAAGAGCGTGGACGGGAGCTGAAATGTCAGGAGGAACAATAGAAGTATATGGCAGTGTTGGAGATCACTTGGGCTCTGTACTTAGAGGTCTTAAGAGAAATACCGGTATGAAAGGAGGAACTATAATAGTACACGGAAATGCTGGAGCAGAAGTAGGAGTTCAACTTCAAAAAGGATTAATAGTAATTCATGGAGATACGGACATACTACCAGGACTTAGAATGAATGGAGGAACCATATTGATAAAGGGCAACTGTAGAGGAAAGGCTGGAGCAAGAATGACAGGCGGCAAGATAGTTATATGCGGCAATGCTGGTGGAATACTGCCCACTTTCTATCTAGATTCTATAGTGAAATCGGTAAAGGTAAAGAAAGAGAAAATAGAAGGGCCATTCTACCTACTAGTAGGAGATGTTGTAGAGAGTCCTGAATGTAGAGGACGACTATACGTATCAGTGAATCGTAATCCTGAGCTAAAATCATATGAAGAGCTATTAAAGATACCACCAGAACTATAGTACTAGAGAGTAGTAATGAGGGAAATATGATGTCTAGATTGAGTATAAATAGAGAGGCGGTAAGGATAGTTGAAGAAATTATCGATAAAGCTGATGTACTTAATGTAAAATGCATAAGGACAGACGTAGGTCCAACCCTGATAGACTGTGGAGTAGAAGTACGAGGGGGCTATGAGGCAGGTATCTATGTATCCAGGGTCTGTCTAGGTGGACTTGGATTTGTAACCCTATCCTTCAAGGAATACGAAGACATTAGACTTCCCGTGGTAGAAGAGTTCATAGACCACCCTATTATAGCATGTATGGCCTCTCAGTATGCAGGCTGGCGTATTAGGTATAATGAATATATAGCTCTAGGTTCAGGACCAGCAAGAGCACTAGCACTTAAACCGAAGAAACTATTTAAGAAGATAGATTATATTGATCAATCGGATGAAGCAGTTCTAGTTTTAGAGACTTCGAAATACCCACCAAAGGAAGTGATGTTGGAGATATCTAAAAGTTGTAATATAGATCCTAAAAATCTATACATACTCATAGTTCCATCAAATAGTCTCGCCGGCTCGGTACAGATAAGTAGTAGAATAGTGGAGACTGGAATACATAGGTTAGATACCCTAGGATTCGATATAAATAAAATAACTCATGGTGCCGGAGTATGTCCAATAGCTCCACTACATCCTGATCCAACGATAATGATGGGACGTACTAACGATGCCTTAATATATGTAGGAGAAGTACACCTATCAACAACAGGTATTAGTGATAGTGAAATAGGTAATATTATCACAAAGGCACCCTCATCAACTTCATCCAGCTATGGTATTCCCTTCTATGAGATATTCAAGGCAGCTAACTTTGACTTCTATAAAGTAGATCCAAATATATTCGCTCCAGCTATCCTATCGATAACAAACATAGATACAGGGAAAAATTTCAAAGCTGGTCGCATAAATATAGACGTCCTCAGAACTTCATGGGGATTATAATAGAGCGATTATAGAGTAAAGAAAGATATAATCTTGAGAACATAGTGCTTACAGAGGTAGAGTATAAAAGGACCCGTATTTTTAAGTACTAGACGTAAAATTAGTTATGGGTACAATGAAAATAGGCATATTAACTCGTAATCCGAGAGCCTGGTGTTCTCAACAACTTATCCGTGCTATAAGGACTAGGAACTGTGATCCAATATGCATAAACTTTCCAAGATTAGCTGCTCGTGTGGGCTACGCGCCTAGAGTTGGAGTAAGAGGGTTTAATATCACAGAAAATATTGAGGCAATAATAGTCAGACCTATAGGTAGATGTTCTCTTGATCAAGCAATTTTTAGAATGGACTTATTACACAAACTATGTAGATTAGGAAAGGTTGTGATAAATAATCCATCTGCAATAGAAAAATGCATCGATAAGTACTATGCTCTTTCACTATTAGAGGAAAGAGGTATTCCTATTCCAAGGACAGTAGTAACTGAAAGTGTTAGAGAGGCTATTAATGCCTTCTATGAATTGGGTAAGGATGTAGTAGTAAAACCGCTTTTCGGGTCTAGAGGAAGGGGTATAACTAGAATAACTGATCCCGAGGTAGCTAGGAGAGTTTTCAATACACTGCGATTTTTACACCATGTTATTTACATTCAGGAATTCATACCTCACGGTAATAGGGATATACGGGTATTCATAGTGGGTGATGAAGTAGTAGCTGCAATGTATAGGGAATCCGAAGATTGGAAGACGAATATAGCCTTAGGAGCAAAGCCCAAACCTCTAACACCCAGTGAAGAGCTTCAAGAATTGGCCCTAAGGACTGCGAAAACACTTGGATGTGAAGTAGCTGGTGTAGACATACTGGAGAGTAGAGATGGTTATGTAGTAACCGAAGTAAATAGCCAGCCTGGTTGGAGAGGATTACAGACAGTCACGAGAGTGAATATAGCTGATAGAATAGTTGACTATGTAATCCTTCGAATTAAATCCTAGAGTGGAACATTATCCTATATCTATGCTCTTAACTACTACAATCCTCTTGAGAGTTTGCGGTATAATATTCTTCCATTCACTACCTAAGGATATAAGTGCAAAGACACCAATGGTCTCAGCTCCAGCATCTTGAACTAGTTTCATGAGGGCATTTAATGTACGACCAGTCCTTAAGAGATCATCTACTATAAGCACCTTTTCCCCCTCTTCTACCGCTGTCTCAGGCAGGTATAAGGATATAAACATAGGTGGACTTGGGGAGAAGTATTGTGCCTCTAAATACTTCATATCTCCTACCTCACGAGCCTTAAGAGCAACTGCTAATTTTGTATCAAAAGTTTGAGATATCATTACGGCTAAGGGTATTCCATTAACAGCTGCAGTGAGTACTCTATCAACTTCGATATCATTAAAACATAAGAAGGCATAGTATGCAGCTAACCGTAGTATATACGGATCATATGCTATGGAGTATATATCTATCACACCCCTCCTACTCATTCTCAACTTTTTCTCTATAATTTCCACCAAGATGTTACTAGCGATCTTTGTAATCTTGATCGCTCTACTCGTGAGTGGTAATATATCCCCTTTCACATACCTACATAATAAGCTCTTAGGTAATCCAACAAGTCGAGATAATTCTTCATAGGTATAGAAGTTCTTTATAACTCTCAGTGAGTCTACGCTCATCAATCTGAGCTTTAGCTCCTGGACTTTCCGAACCATGTTGTTAATTGTTTTATTTGATTATTTAAATTATCGTTTAAATATGGAGTTGATATCGGCATATCTGTAGTTAACTTTTAAATACATCCAACAAGCGCAGATTGTGGGAATAGTAAATATACGGAATCTTATCATTCTAATGATGCAGATGCGAAATGTGATAAAGTCCTAAGAAATAAAGCATAGGTTCTGTTTTAATGGGTCATGGAATGACTTATTAAAGAGGTTTTATTAGATAAACGTATGGATAACTTCATAAGATTCTTAGAGCATAGAGCGAGACACTCAGGCGTCAGAAGGAGTAGGAGGAGGCTTATATGGATCGAAAAGGAGGAGCCTAAGAGGATGCTGACAGAATTCATAGATATGTACTATTTAGGGTATACTCCTGGAGAGTATGTAGTTATAAGTAGATCTATGGCTAGAGAGATAGAGGAAAGACTTAAGACTTTAGAGGAGGAGAATAAGAAACTAAAGGAAAGATTAGATCTAGCAAAGGCTGTAATACTAATGTTAGCAGTAGTAATCACTATACTAATATCCCTACTAAGTTCAGCCTGAGGTGTAAGGTACTTGAGCAAGTATTTAAGGAACAAAGTTAAAGACCTTGAAAGAGAGGTTAAGGATAGATTTGTAGGCAATAGAGAGGCTATAGAGGCTATAACACTGAACCTACTCCATAGAAGATCGACAACACTTATAAGAGCACCCAGGGGACTTGGGAAATCTACTCTCATGATACTGTTTTTAAAGGGAATCTATGGCGATGATTATGTGATTCTATCTGGAGCCTCAGAGATCAAGAGAGGGGAAGTCGTAGGTAGACTACACATTCCCTCGCTTGAGAAGGAGGGAGTAGAGAGAGTTATATGGGCAGCTTTTGTGAAGTCCCATGGAAAGGGTATAGACGAGGTGAATAGATTAAACCCATATACGGCAGCAAATATATACCATTTACTGCAATTCGGAGAAGTATGGGCATACGGCAAGAGGTATATAGTGGGCGATTATACACTAATAGGTAATGAGAATCCCCATGATCCGACAACATTTATACATCCACCTCCATTTTATGATAGATTTGACATATGTGTGTTCCTGAGATCACTGACTTTTAGTGAGAAGTTCACACTTGAAGATCTTATAGACAAGTTCGGAGGTGATCTAGTAGAAACTATGCCTCAAGTACTCTCTATAGAAGAGCTAGAGGAGATTAGAAGGGAAGTGCATGAAATAGAGCTGGATGTAGAGCTGAGAGGTATGATAAACCTAATGGTTAGAGATTTTCAAGCATGTATAAGGAATAAGGAGTACTCCGAGATTAAACCTCCAACACTATGCGAAGGCTGTCACTTCATAAGGGATATATGTAGTAAGATAGTGGAAGGATTAAGTGAAAGAGCAATAGTAGTGTTGAGCAACCTAGCTAAAGCTAAAGAATGGTTACATGGTAAAGTCGAGATAATGGATTTGATGAACATGTTCAAGTGGACACTACCTCATCGATTAAGCCTAGTTAGAACTAAATCCATAGTTGACGATATACAAGAACTACTATCTACAGAGCTTGATAAAATAAGAGAAAGAGAAAGGAGAAAACAATGGGCCATATTAAATGAACTCTACAGGGGATTCAGTAGGGATCTCTACTTTAGAGCGAGAGAGATAGCACTCGAAGATATGGTCTTTGCAGAAGAGCTCATCAAACTTGAGAGAAAATGGATTGAGGAGAAGAAAATGAGAGAAGACGAGTCTCTAGGATTTTACTTAAGACATAGAAGTGGTAAATTATCCACGTATTAGAATTTCTATCACAATACTAAACTACTATTTCTACAGAAGTACTTCCAAATTACGCGTTTACAGAGAAGCACTCACAATAAACATTTCCTATGGTCTATCCTCTACAATAGATCTGACCCCAGATGACTCGATCTTTTCATCAGGGTACTATATTCGAGTGTTGAGAGTCCAGGGACTTATCATGGGATTTTCCCAGAAATCTGTAGATTATAAAGGGTCGTAGTCGATAGCTATCAAAGGTTGGAGTAAGGTTTATAGGTCTACGAACGAGATTAAGTAACGATACAAGAGGCATATTTGACGACGTGCCGAGGCCCGGGTGGCGTAGTCTGGTAACGCATCGGCCTGTGGAGCCGAGGATCCCGGGTTCAAATCCCGGCCCGGGCCCTAATATCAATTCATAGATGCACAATAGAATTGAACTGAAGCAATAAAATAAAAAAATCAAAATTATAGCTTTATGAATTAGTAGATTTCTTACTACCCTTGTCATTTTTATTTTAATAATTTAACTCTGCACGCTATTGGGTTAAGGAGAGCTTAGTAATACTTTGCTTACTTTGATACTCATTTTACTTAGCATTTATAATCATTGAAATGGTAAATATGTATAAAAGTGACTAAGCTTATAGGTAGAGTTACGGGGGGACCGTACTATTATATTTGCTCTTATCTCACTTAATAGATAAATTTTGACGATTTATTAGAACCATCCATCCACTTTACTTCCTCTCTTAATTCTCTTATCTCTAGAACTATTTCCTTCATTTTCCTATACCATTCTTCAATTTCCCTTTCGCTAGTTTTAGGTTGATATATCGTTATTTTACCAGGATAGGCAATGGCAATTGCTTTCCCCTCTGTGATGTTAGCTACTCTGCGAAGTTTTGCAGGAAGAACTACCCTTCCACTTTTATCGATCTTAACTTCCGCAATTATTTCCGTATCCCACATTATAATCCACTACTTAAAAAGCTTTCGATAGTAATAGGGCACTAATTACTATTCCCTATATCTTTTTAGGAACTACAGTTCCTAAAGAAATCTTAAGCAGTGACTGAGACTATTCTCCGCTCTTGATAATACTCGCTAAGTACTAATGATAACCTCAATGGAATGTTATCTTCAATGTACTCAAGTTGGATATCAGAAGATTTGCGATAGGCTTTGAGAAAAAGGCTTAAAATAAACTCTCTCTATTCATCGGATATGGCGTAGTAACCCTGATGTCTGGAGCACCTAATATGGACTGTACAACTCTGTTTACACCTATACCACATCCAGAGTGCAGTATTCCCTCATGCTTCCTCCAGAACTCCAGGTACCAGTCGAAATCTTCTATTGAGCCCCCTCTTTCCAGGAGCATTTTGTACATGGTGGATTCTAGTAGTCTTTCCTTCAACCTCTCGTAGTTATGCTCCCTCTCGGCTGCTCCAACAGCTTCACCACTGTACGGTAGTATTAGATCAGCACTATTGACTATTTCAGGGTTCTCAGGGTTCTCTCTCATGTTGAAGAACTTAATCTTTTTGGGATAGTGTGTTATAAACAAAGGTTTATTACCTAGCATTCGAACAAGTTTCTTCTCATGTCTACTTTTAAGATCATCTCCCCATTCTAATCCTTCATTCGAGAGTAATTCTATGGCTTCTGTATACGTTATTTTCCTATAGGGTGGTGTGAAATCTTTAAGCCGTTCAGTATCTACTCCTAGGAGTTCTAGTTCTTCTCTTCTCTCCCGTAATACTTCGCTTACTGAGTAAAATATAGCGTTCTCTATGTGTCTTAGCAGTGTCTCAAAGTCACCTAGGATCTCCATTTCCACTAGTGTGAACTCTGTAAGATGTCTATCATCTACCTCCGGTTCAGCTCTGAAGCTATGTATTGTGCACCACACCTTTTCTAGAAATTGGGATAGTACCTCTAGGTATAACTGTCCTGTTTGAGTTAAGTATGCATGTCTTCCGAAATAGTCAATATCGAACATTGTAGCTATATTTTCACAGGCGCCCGTTGCCTTGGTTATATGTGGTACTACTATCTCTACAAAGCCATGTTCCTCGAAATACTTCCTTAATCCTTTTAATGTTGAGGATTCTATCTTTATTACAGCTTGCATCTCTGGCGTGTAGAAGAGCTTAATTCTTTCCTTTGTATTTGCCAGTTTGGTCCATTTTTCAACTACCTTTGGTATTAACTCCAAGTGCCCTCATTCTCAAGCTTATGTGACTTAAAAACTTAACTCTGAAATAGAGGATGATATAGATTGTTGTATGGTTAAATCATAGAGTGATAATAGCTCGTAGTTATAAAGAAGAACCTTCAGTAGTACCAGTCTGGTTTAATGATATTACACCTAACCATCTTCGCTATGAGTTCGGGACCTACTATAAATCCCTCCTTACAGAATACTACTCCTAGAGACTTGAAGGTACAATATCTACAGGTGGTTATATAACATCTAACTACACCATCTAAGGATATCTCACATGGTAACTTTAAGTAGTTACATAGATGGACTAGTGATAAAATTAAATCTCCTCTACCACCTACATATACCATTTCATAAATTCCCTTTTTAAGTAGCTCCTCTGGTAGGTTGTATGTAGCTCTAGACCTCCTATACTCCTCTATACAGGTGTACACATTCTCAGCATAATGTCTTAGTTTACTGAGTACGAATACATCTTTAGATCTTCTAAAGCTAAGTATCACATCAGTTCTAGAGTTCAAATTCAGAAGTCTCCTTATTAAAAAGGGAAAGGGAGCAATACCATCATCACTAGTCACTATTAAGCACTTTTTGTTTCTGGGTGTATGGAAACCTCTACCGTACGGACCTTCTATAGTGACTGTTACTCCTCTTCTAAGATT
The DNA here is from genome assembly GCA_003650785.1 of Thermoprotei archaeon. GTDB lineage: Archaea > Thermoproteota > Thermoprotei > Thermofilales > B20-G17 > B20-G17. Next base: position 10,740 of record QMRW01000033.1, read on the forward strand.
TCTGTGTAACCAATGTGTAGTTCTCTCGGAGGCCACTATTATGAGATCAAGGCTCCTGTTGTAATAATCCGATATCGTCAATGGCACCTTACCTATATCAGGAGCCCACATTATGACGAATTGTCCTGGTCTAGGCTTAATTTTAGACTTTAGTTTGACTTTAAGAACCTTAATTTTAATGGAGAGATCTTCAATATCGAGTATTACCCCAGTAGTGTACATAATTTATCTCTCTCCTTCTGATGCTAAAGCATAAAGATTATTTTAGTATAACATATATAATTTTTCATCCTATAACCATAATATGATGAGAGTAAAATCAAAAATATTCATATATATATTTATAATACATTTAATGGATATTTATTTCTCAAAATAATGATATAATATATAAATTATAAAGACAATATATAGATTAAATTTTAAGTTAGTCATAATATTTAAAATATGAGTAATATACATATTTAGATACTTTAATTTATAAACTATTTATTATTTTAGGAATTTTAGAAGAGCTTTCTGCATCTTAACACTCTTCTTTCTACTTCTATTATGTTTAAAACACTTTGAAGAGGATCTTTGCTGTGCAATATGTACCTACCTACGATTTCAAAATCAGCCCCATATCTAAGGGCCTCCCCTATGGGTGCTCCCTGCCGTATCACCCCTGGAGAGAATATGAGTACATCCTTCAAAATATCCCTACAACGTCTTATATACTCCGGCTTTGTAGCACCAACTATTAATCCATCGATCTGAATATTCCTAGCGTAGTCTAGTAGTCTATGGAAATTTTCTTCGAAAAGTGTAGCTCCCTCATGGCTCATCATAAGAACTCCTAGGACTGCTAGTCTCTGCTTATGAGCATAATCGATACACCTATCAATGCTCATAGGGAATAAGTGAGCAATTATGGCGTTAAATCCCATTTTGGATATTATATCAATAAGTCGAAACTGTATGTGAGGTACATCAGCTAGTTTCAAATCTGCTATGAAGTATAAGTTGCGAAACTTTTTAATAATTTCCTTCACGTATATAGCATCTTCAATCATTAATGGGACTCCTATCTTAACGCCGACAAGGTAATCCTCTATAGTCCTCAAGATTGATATCAATTTTCTATTCAGTGTATAATCTAAAGCGAGTATTAATCTAGAGC
>QMRW01000034.1 GCA_003650785.1 Thermoprotei archaeon
AGTATTTTATGAATAATTATTTCAAGGGTACGTACATGCTACTCCTTGTAGCCTTTAGTCCTGGTGCTCCATGTTCGACTTTTTTGCATGTAGGTGCGAATTCTCCTAGGTAGTGGCCTATCATCTCTGGTACTATTTTAACGGGTATGAATTCCTTCCCATTGTACACGTGGATTGTAAGTCCTACCATTTCTGGTAGTATTACCATGTCTCTACAGTGAGTCTTGATCATATATCTGGCCTTGGGATTCTGTTCGAGCTTTTTCTTCACTTTTCTCACCTTCTCCATAAGCTTTTTCTGCTGAGGGGTTAGCCCTCTGAGTAGGCTTCTTCTCTGTCTGGAGGGAAGTAGTTTTATGAAGTCGTCCATTGGCATCATCAGCAGTTCCTCTAGGGTATATCCACGGTATTTGAATACTCTACTCATACGTTCACACCACTATTTCTCCACATAAGACTGTATTATTTAAATCTGTTCTTTAGAAGGAGGTGAAGTCCTATCTCCTCTTCCTACCTTTTCTTCTACCCGTTCTCCTAGCGGCTATAAATCCAACTTTTTGACCGGGTGGTGCTGTTCTGGGTACAGGAGTACTTCCAGTTCTTCTAGATTTATGAGATCCTCCACCATGCGGATGTGCATAGGCATTCATGGCTTTTCCTCTTACTGTGGGATACTTCCATGCTTTTGATCTTGATAAGTGGTAGACTCTTCCAGCTTTTAGAAATGGCTTCTCTATTCTACCTCCTCCTGCAACTATTCCTATTGTAGCTCTACACCTACTGTATACTTCTTTCACTTTTCCAGAAGGTAGTTGTATGAGTACTCTATCTCCGACTTTAGATAGTACTATAGCATATGATCCACTTGATCTAGCAATCTTTCCTCCATCTCCTGGTCTGAGTTCAACATTACATACGAGAGAGCCCTCTGCTATATTGCCTAGACAGGTAATGGTACCTAGCTCTTGAGGAGCAGTTGCACCGTAGTATATTGTCCCACCTACTGCAATGCCCTCAGGAGGTAGCATGAGGATTTCTCTTCCATCCTCTAGTTTCACTTTAGCAACAGGAACTCCCCTCCCTGGATCGTGCATGAGTTCTACAACCTTGCCCTTTAATATCTTCTTTTCGAACTCTGGTGAGTAAGAGGGATATCTAACCTTTCCAACCCTCTTCCAACTAGGGCATATGAACACTGATCCTCCTCTTCCTCTGCGCTGAACTATTAATCTCTTACCCATTATTCAACTCCTTATCTCTTCTATTAGGGTGGTTAAAATATGTTTTCCCTGTTATTGAGAAAGAGATTAGAGTATCCCTAGTCTAACAGCTATCTCAGAAGCACTATATTCAGGGGAGAGTTTAATATAGGCTTTCTTCTCTCCTCTAGGTGTTATGAGAGTATTCACTTTTAGAACCTTTACACCAAATATTTCCTCAATGGCTTTTTTTATCTGATGTTTAGTTGCCTTAATATCTACTATAAAGGTTAGGGTATTGTTGGTTTCTACGAGATTTACTGCTTTCTCTGTAGCGACGGGTCTTATAATAACTTTATAAGGATCCATAGGTATCACTCATCTAGCCGAATTTCTTTCTCAGCTCCTCTATAGCACTAAGACTCCATATAGTTAATCTACCAGCATGTCCTCCTGGAGCTAGTAGTTCAACATTTAACTTATCCACTGTTGAGACATCTACACCTACTAGGTTTCTAGCAGCTGTTGCTATTCCTTCATTTCTCCCAACTACTATTAATAAGCTCTTGGGAACTTTGTATCTTCTACCTCTCATTTTACCTTTACCTGCTCTTATTCTTCTTCTCCTTCTAGCTCTTTCTACATCTTTCCAAAGTCCTAGGGATTCCAGAAATTCTCTTACTTCACGTGTTCTCTTGAGTGATTGAAGTTCATCTACGACTATTATAGGTAGGGATATGTTCCCTACCATATGTCCTCGTTTTTCAACATAAAATCTATGCGCAGTTGCAGCTATAGCTGACATGAGTGCTGCTCTCTTCTCCTTTCTATTGATTCTTTCTCTAATTCTTTTAGTAGTTACTGGTGGATGAGCTCTTCTTCCACCAACTGCCATGGGAACAAAGGCAGCTCTAGTCGAACCCTTGATTCTGGGAACTCTAGCTACACCGTAACCTACACCCCAGCTCTCGGCAGTAGTTCTTTTACCTGCTAGAGGATCTACACCCTTTGGCTGTAGTCTTGATGTTCTTAATGCGAGAAATACTTTCCTTATCAGATCCTCTCTCACAGGAGTATTAAAGACCCTAGGGAGAGGAATTTCTGAGACTCTCTTACCTTTTAAGTCATAGACTGGACTAGTCTCCTTGATTTCCTCTATTTTTAAGTAAGGAGCTTTGGTCATAGTCATGCATATCAACCTCCGGATGTACTGATCCCTATATAGGTTATTCTAGGTTCTGCTTTATACAGCCTAGGAGGAGGTCTTATAGGTAATCTTAATCTTATAAGCCTTTTAGTAGGCCCAGGGACTGATCCCTCTAGAAGTATGAATTGACTCCTTACTATTCCATAATGTTTAAAGCCACTTGAGGGATTGATCTTAGCAGGGTCATCGCCTATCATAAGGACTCGCTTATTATACTCTGTTCTCTGATGAAATCCTAATTGTCCTGGTCTTGGTGTAGTGAACATGACATGAGGCTTAGTAGGGCCTACTGAACCTATTCTTCTACTCCCCTTTCTATGTTTATGCCATCTTGGCATTATCTTAACACCATATCTTTTAATAACTCCTGAAAATCCCTTGCCCTTGGTTACCGATATTACGTCTACTAGATCTCCGGGTGATATAAATTCGTGAATATTGATTTCTTTCCCTAACTTTTCTAGAGCATATTCAATGGCGTCTTCTATACTTCCTCCTATGGGTATTTCTAAAACCTCTGGTTTCTTCTTATGTATCCCAGCTCTTCTAGGTTGTGTACATACTATTAATCTAATCTCGCTAAATTCCTCCTTTAGAGATAGGAATTTCTTCAGATTTTCATTATATTTATCCTCCGGATTCCTTGGAACTGTAAATACTCTTTCAATATCCTTAGGTAGTTCTTTAGTCCAAACTTCACATAGGCACTTAAGCCCATAAGGTGTTTTAGTATATGCTCTAATACCGTATACGTACAGAGGTGGAGTTTCTATTATAGTAGCGGGCTTTGCTACTTCCTTTCCGTAATATGGACTATTGGGATTGTCTTCTATGAAGATTACATGGGTCATACCCACTTTATATCCAGCGAAGCCTAGCGGTTTTACTTCTTTTACTTTCGGCCAACTTCTTACTCTGGCTACTATACTCCTAGCTCGCTTACGTGGATAGTACGCCATAGATCCTCTCCGTGGCCTAGAGTCTTTCACCATGATTATTACCTCCTATCACTCTTCCGATCTCAGTCTCTTCACTTTTACGACACTCATTAAAAAAGTTTCTATCGAGAATCTAGCTCGACTTTAGGTATTTCAGAATATTAAGTATCGATAGAGTCGCAAGCACAGCTTCTTCAGATCTTATGCTTTCAACTCCCTGTCGAGGTATAGTATTGATTACATAGTCCACAAGTTTCCTTAGTATTGTACCCTCACTTTTCGCTATCTCGAATAGTCCTCTTTTCGATCCGAATATGACAAGTACGTATTTTTTCCTTCTAAGTTCAGTACTAAGTTCATCGAAAACATTCATAATTAGATCTCCATATTTTGATGTAGCAATCTTTAATGTCTTCTCACTATGTGTCTTGATGAGTTCTTGGAGGGAGTCATAGGTTTTAATACTGTAACCCCAGTAAATACCTATTTTATCTTTAGTCCATAATCTAGTCTCTATAATATCACCTTTTAATCTTACTAGAAGAGTACATCTACTGCCTTTCCTAAGAGGTTCTTTAATGAAAATAGGTCTCTCAAACCCTATGTCGATGTAACTCCCGCTTTTAGTACTGCTTACTACTACTCCTTCTCTGAAGAAATATTCTCCCTCCTTAATATCTTCAACAAGGGGGTGGTGAGGTGTTCTCAGAGGGGGTAATATCCCAACATACCTTAGGGTTTTCTTAATTCCAAATAATCTTTTTCTAAGATATTGGGGTGTTTCCATGTAGCTTAGAATGTCCTTCATTAATATCATATTTCTCCTATAGTTTCTATCTAGGTGATCTCTGAAGATTTGTATTTCTTCAACTCTAAAGATCGCAGCACTTCTAGCAATAAGTCCCAGTTTTATAGAGGCCTCGAGGAGGCTATCGTTTTCCACGAAAGAACTGGGTATAGCTATGAGTAATCTAGGAAAGTCTCTGAGAGGCCTTAAATATTCTCTCACTTCCTCTTACCCTTCTTACTCTTACCCTTACTCTTTTTCCTCTTTTCCTCTTTTTTCTCTAACTCCATAAAAAGAGAAGTCCTCTGTCTTCCTCCCATCTATATCACCTCACTCCAGTTAATCTTCTCAGTAAGGGGTACATCTCAATAGCTCTTTCACGTGCTATGAGAGCTTGGTATTGAGCGAGAATACCTACTAGTAGGAGTATTCCTATACCGCCACCGAAGACTCCTATGATATCGCTCGTTACAGCTATTAGAGCTACCAGTAGTCCACTAAGTATTGCAAGAGTAGGGACATATCTAGATAGGATAGAAGCTATTATCTTAGGCGCTCTTCTAAAACCTGGTACATAGATACCAGCTTCAGCTAACTGTCTAGCCTGACTCCAAGGATCCATACCAGCTGTTTGAATCCATATGATAGAGAATAGTATGCATAAACCTATGAAGAGGAGAGAGTATACTAGGAAGTGTAGTGGATCCTCCATAACTGAGACATAGCTTCCAGGTGGACTTAGATAGTAGACTAAAGTTCCCTTTAGAGGTATTAGTTGTCCTTCGCCCGTTTTATTATAGTTGAAAATATATTTGAGTATATTTTCATACATCCAATCCTTCTTGTCTATCCTTAGCCATATCAGTTGAGAGAATATGTGGACATTTGCATATAGAGCTGATACTAGTATTATAGGTATATTAGAGACATAGAGGAACTTCAAGGGGATGCTAGATCTTATTCCACCGTACTTAGATACTCCTATCGGAATATCTATTCTGATATTTTCTAAGTACATAAGTGCGATGAAGAATGCAAATGTTGAAGTGAGACCTAGGAGATCAGGATAGCCTGCTCGTAGTGCGATCGATTGAATTTTATCCCATGAGCCAGTGGTTATTCCTTGGAATACTGCTACTGCTATTGCAGGTATAGCTCCTAGGGGAAGACCTTGCACCTCTATAGGTGAGAACATTCTCCAGAAGATATCCTGAGAGACTCCAGCTGCTATGAATAGACTAATACCACTACCTATACCCCACCCTTTTTGAAGCATTTCATCCAGTAGTAGTACTATAAAAGTGGCTATAGATAGCTGGAGGAATACAAGTACGGCGGTTGAGGGACTTAGTGTACCATAGACGCCGCCCAATATGAATGCTAATGCCTGGACTATTGTAAACACTATTGCGAAGAGTTTTTGAATACCCGAAAAGATTGCACGTCCTCTTCTTGTAGTTATGTCGATATCTACTATCTTACTACCTACCAAAAGCTGCCATATTAGACCACTTGTAACAAGGGGGCCTATACCTAATTCCATTAAAGTTCCCCTACGGGATGCTGTTATGACCCTATAAACCATAAAACGCTCATAGCCAGGAGCCTGCCAAGGTATACCGTATATGGGAGTGTGAGCCATAGCCATATATAGTACTAGAGCTACAGCCGTCCATGCAAATCTCTCAGTCAGGGATGGTCTTCTAGTAGGTTTAGGGACTTCTGGAAGAACTCTTAGTATGGGTTCTACAGCATCAGTAAATCCCATCTATCTCACCTCTACCACCTTACCACCTACACTTTCTATTTTCTTCTTAGCGTTCTCAGTAAACTTGAGTGCTTTTATCACTACTGGCCTTGTTAACTCACCCCTACCGAGTACCTTAGAGTAACCTATTTTGGGAAGATCGATCTCTATTAAATCCTCTGAAGTCCTTGTAGCTAGGCCTTTCGAAAGCCATTCCTCTACCATTTCCTCAATTTCCCCTATGTTTATTGTCTTGTATTTTGGAGTTATCGATGGATGTCTAGTGAATCCACGTTTTCCGAACCAGTCAGGTGCGTACTTAACTACCCAAGTCCACTTATGCTTATGATACCCAGCTCTTCCCCTACCAGCCTTACGTCCACGTCGTCTATGTTGTCCTACTCTTCCCCATCCACAGGAGCGAGTACCTCTGTAGCTTCGCGATTTTTTCTTTCTCCTAACGGACATATTATACACCTACTATTTCCTAATCAAGATCTATTATCAGTTCTATAAATGCTTTTTATAATTGGAGACGCTATCAAGGCTTTCTCAAGTAAGCATGCGAAAATCCAGCTATGGGGAACTCGAGGGAAAGTATAGGAATACAGAAAGTGTTAAAAATATCTTCATCACTAACAGCTTGATCGGTGTACTAATCATGGGGGAAACGATAGAAGAATGGGTACCTAGGACAAAACTAGGACAAATGGTGAAGGAGGGAAAAATAGCCTCAATAGATGAGATATTTGAACGTAATATACCGATAAAAGAAGTGGAGATAATAGACACACTACTACCGGACCTACAGCACGAAGTACTCAACATAAACCTTGTTCAGAGACAAACTGATGCGGGAGAGGTGAGCGCCTTCCAGGCACTTGTGGTAGTTGGTAACTTCAATGGCTACGTAGGTGTAGGTTTAGGTAAAGCTAGATTAGTGAGACAAGCCATAGAGAAGGCTATAGTGAATGCAAAGCTGAATGTAGTTCCTGTAAGAAGAGGATGTGGTAGTTGGGAGTGCTCATGTAATCTACCTCATAGCGTACCATTTAAAGTATGGGGAAAGAGTGGTAGTGTAGAAATATGGCTTCTTCCTGCACCGAGAGGAGTAGGACTAGTAGCTGGCGATACAGCTAAGGTAGTTTTAAAGTTCGCGGGTATAAAGGATGTATGGACGAAGACTCGAGGACATACGAGAGCTACCGTTAACTTTGCTAAAGCAACTTATAATGCATTAAGGAATACATACAAGATCAAATCTCTTAGAGAGTGGTAAGTGATGTCCAGAAAACTATTAGTTATAAGACTCAGAGGACAGGTGGATCTACATCCTGATGTAAAGCATACACTTAAACTTTTAAGACTTCATAAGAAGTTTCACGCAGTACTTGTTGATGAGAGTCCATCGATCCTAGGGATGTTAAGAAAGATATCAAACTATGTGACTTGGGGAGAAATAGACAAGGATACACTAGCAGTACTCCTAGAGAGGAGGGGTAGATTAAGCGGTAGAAGAAGACTAACATTGGAATATGTACAAAAATTAGGCTTCCGTAACTTTAAGGAACTAGCAGAAGCAATACTCGATGGAAGGATTTCGATAAAGGATCTAAAAGAACTAAAGCCTGTATTTAGACTTCATCCTCCATCGGGAGGCTTTAAATACACTATCAAGAAACGATTTGGTGCTGGAGGAGAACTAGGATATAGAGGCTCAGCAATTAACGAGCTAGTTAGGAGAATGGCCTAACATAACTGTTTCATCTACAAAACGTTTAAACGTTAATACTAATTATACTAATATAAAGCTTCAGATTCTAGTTATTAAGCCAGTACGGGTATATGGAAATGCATTTAGAAGTTCCCGCTCATCCCAATTCTGTATCCATATTACTTCAGTCAAGGCCTACCATAATGGTGTATACCTCTTCCTAAACGTGGCTTTAAGCTCTATCCATTCATATACTCCCTCAGGTACTGTAGGGAATGTGGTGAAGAGTAAGAAACGAGGATGATATCGTAGGCATTTATAAATTTATATAATCGAGAGCCTTAGGACAGTGACTGTACTATGTATTGCTTTACTTCTTTCACATGTTTTGGAAGATCTTCCGGGTTTAATCCACGTTTAAGATAGCCAGAAAATATACGCTCGTATACTAGGGGATCTCTTTCCTTAAGCAGTTCAGCAAATTTAGATATATGCAGTCCTTCTAATCTATCCTCAGAGGGGAAGATCTCGGGGCTATGAGGGACTTTAAGTCCTCCATCTATGGCTCCTTTAAGCACTGCAAAGACTCTAGAACCTTTAACCGGTCTATGTAGGCCTATATCTACGATAGCTTCCTCCATTCCCATTTTCCTAGCTCTTAGACCTAGAATTAGGCCTGTTAGGTAAGCGGCTGGTGTGTTATTATAGTCACCTAACCACTTAAATCTTCTTAGTTCTGAGGAGTGTGCTGCTACGAGAACTTCATCACCCTGAGGCTTGGCTACTACTAGCTGAGCCAGTATATGCTTATTGGTCTTTCTGATAACTAATCTCGGCTTTCCAGAGAGAATATACTTTCTTCGCTTATAATAGTTAGTTAATCCCTTTCTTCTCCTTCTGAACATGACTCTATATCTTCCTCCCCTGGCCATGATTATACCCCTATATTTTTCTCGCTAACTTATGCTCACTAATATACAACTTAAGGTGGGCTAGATTTCTGAATGCTCCACCTTTACACATTCTGTATAGCATTCTATAGGTTCTTTTGTCTATTATCTTTCTATCTCTAAGTATTCTCAGAAATTTTCTCTGTGCTCTTATTTTAGACATCCACTGTTCTTTTGGATTAGAACGAGGACCTTTCCTGCTACCACTTCCCCTTCTTCTTCCTCTTTTCCTCTTTTTATGTCTAAGTATTGCTCTATGTCTGGAAACTCCTTTCTCAGGACGTTTTCTTATAATTCCTTCCTTTATTAACGATCTCACTTCCTCTTTTGTTATCACACGACTTACTCTATCTAGCTCATTAGGATCTATCCATATACGAGTCACTCCAACACCAAGTATTTCAGCAGCGAGTCTTCTAACTCTATCAACAGCACTCATCTAGATCACCCTGGATTGAGTACTTTAATCCCCAATGCTTTAGCTCTCTCAAGTATTTGCTCACGCTTTCTCGCTCCTACAGTTGATGCTATTCTGATGGCTTCTCTAGCGGGATCTATGAGCTCTAAGTCCGCTACGTTATGTACTATGACCTCCTTAAAACCTGAGGGATGTAAACCTCTAACAGGTCTCGGTTTTCTATATCCCACCTTGACCTTAGATGGAAATCCCTTTCTCTCAAGTCTGATCTTATTATCCAGTCCTCTAGGCTTTCTCCATATATCTTCATCGATTCTATTGAGTAGCCAGTAGTTCATTCTTGTGAACTTAGGCTTCTTTAATTTAATGCTCTCCTTTATTCTGAGTAGCCTCTTCTCTTCCTTGGTTAGTGAGGGTTTAATCTTCTTCCTCTCTTCCATATATACCACCACCTAGTATACATATGCCAGTAGTACTCCTCCTAAACCCTTCGCTATAGCTTCTCTATGACTCATTATACCCTCTGGTGTTGATACTATGAGTAGCCCCATCTCTCTCGATGGGAGGTACACTCTTTCCCATTTCTCATACTCATTTTTCTTAACGGAAAACCTAGGCTTTATTACACCGCATTTGTTTATTCTTCCCAAGAGTTGTACTATAAACTTTCCCCCTCTTCCATCCTCGATATATTTTATCTCCCCTATGTAACCTGCTCTTTGGAGTATCATAAGAACCCTACCGATAAGCTTAGATGCAGGATATATTAGGCACTCTCTATGACCTCTCATCTCATTATTCATTATTGTTGCTAGCGCATTAGCTAGAGTATCCATCATTACCATACTCGATCACCTTACATGTACTTTTTGAAGCCTAATAAGGGTGCTACTTCCCTGAAACATCTTCTACATATATTTATTCCTCGAATTCTTATTAGAGCTTCATGAGTACCGCATCTTCTACATCTTCTCGAACCCTTTCCATATGTACGATGTTTAGGTGGCCTTATCTTACCCATGGCTTTACCCCTATACTCTTACTCTTGTCCTAACTGTGATATTTAAATTCCACCCTATCGAAGCACGTTCACTCATTGCTAGAGGTTTGTGGTATGAATTAATTCTACTTTGTACAAGTATATTTAATCACTCGTAGACAACTTTTACACCAAATACTTTCTCGAGAAATGCTATGCTTTCTTCTCTGGGAATAAGTCTGTGTTTCTTGCCTATCTTGTTTCTTTTTCTACGTCTTCTAGCTACTCTAAATCCTGGTCTCTCCAGAACTATGTTTACATCAAAACCGAAGATTCCCATTTCTGGATCGTATTTAGTTCCTGGAATGATTATATGTTCACTTATACCAAAGGAGATATTACCATAGTCATCTATGCTTCTAGCTTTTATGGTATAGTTTATGGCCTCGAAAACTCTTTTAAGGAACTCTACAGCTCTCCTACCTCTAAGAGTTACGACTGCTGCTATGTTTTCGCCTTTCCTTATGCCAAATTCCCTTATGGTTCTTTTGGCCTTTCTAAATGAGGGTTTTTGCCCCGTCAGTTCCTCCAGTATTTTAGCAGCGTTTGCGAGTCTTTCACCAGAGGTTCCTACAGCCATATTGACTACTACTTTACCTAGCCTCACTGCTCTCATAGGATGATCCAGTACTAGTTCAGGTTGTGTCATACTTGCTCACCTGAGACAGTTATTAGGGGGGCATCTATACCGACTGGGAAGATGTACTTCAGTACGGTGGAGAATTTATTACCACTGGGATCTTCTAACTCTACTAAGTAGTTTTTACGTTTGAATACCGGAGTTATAGACTTTACTTTACCTAATCTGCCTACGTTTCTTCCATCTATAACTACTACCATGGTGCCTATATCGAGCTTTATGTGATCTACTATGTTTTGATCGGGAATCTCTATCAGCACAGAGTCTAGAGTTCTATAAACATCCTCCTCAGGAGCCATAGGATTTGATACTCTAATGAGTATATTACGACCATCATGAAGATTTA
>QMRW01000035.1 GCA_003650785.1 Thermoprotei archaeon
CCATGAACTATAGGTATTTTTATCCATATTCCAACGAATACCCAACTCCTCAAGAGAGAACTGCCTCCTCAACCAATCTCTAAACCTAGAAACAGTATAATCATCATAACTAGCATCCTCTCTAGTACCATAAATCTTCCTCTCTTTAAAGCTAGGTAGAAAGGGCCAATTTTCACTACATAGCCAATAATCTCCAAGCGCATCTTCATACTCTAACCCTACACCTATGAGTCTCTTAACATATTCTTCCATCTCTCTAAGGTAATTCTCATCAAAGGGATAACCACCTACAATATCTATTGGGACTCTTCTCCCAGTCTCAGTTATCCAGTACCAGTCATATTTCTCAACCATCCATCGAGGTGGATTGGGATAGAAGTGAATAAATACCGTTATACCCATTTTTCTTGCCCTTCTTAATAGAACTCTAAGAGGTTCTAAGTTCCACTCATCCTCAGAAGGTCTTACTCTCCTCCAGGGGGCAAAGAAATCGGCAGAGGTAAATCCAGCCTTTAAGTATAGATTCTTATCTGTAGTGACTAATTCCTCTGGTAGCGTTATTATGTAATCTCCTCCGTGATAGGCTGAAGTCTTGATAAATGGTTTTCCCTTATAATAAAAGCATCCATTCTTTACGTAGAAACTTTTCATAGTCTCAGCTCGCTCACTGATAAGTAAGAGCTCTTTTATACTTATTCCTAAAATTAGTAGTAATCTAGAGAGCCACCTGTTCCATATAGTATTATCCATCTATAATCCTAGCCAGCATTCCTATGACTAGGATTATACTTAAAACTCATTTGTACTAAACTAACCTGTGATAACCATGGTCAGAGTAGGTATAATCGGGGGGAGTGGATTATATGATCCTGGTATTCTCAAGGATGTCGAGGAGAGGAAAGTACACACTCCCTATGGTAGTCCCTCTGATAACATTATGATCGGAAAACTAAATGGAGTAGAGATAGCTTTCCTACCTAGACATGGAAGAGGGCATAGAATACCTCCACATGCGATAAACTACAGGGCTAATATATGGGCACTCCATAGTTTAGGTGTTGAGAGAATAGTAGCAGTTTCGGCTGTTGGTAGTCTAAGAGAGGACTATAGGCCAGGGGACTTCGTACTACCTGATCAATTTATAGATATGACTAAGAACAGAGTGTATACATTTTATGATGGTCCAAGAGTAGCACATATACAAATAGGACTAGAACCATTCTGTCTTGAGTTAAGAAAGCTAGTATTAAAAGCAGCCGAGGAACTAGGTATAGTTATCCATGACAAAGGGACATATGTATGTATAGAGGGTCCAAGGTTTAGCACTAAAGCAGAATCTATAATATGGAAGGAAGTCTTTAAATGCGATATCATAGGTATGACGTTAGTTCCGGAGATAAATCTAGCTAGAGAACTTGGAATGTGCTATAGTCTCATAGCTATGGTGACGGATTACGACATATGGGCTGAAAGAATAGTGACAGCGGAGGAAGTGGTCAGAGTTATGAACGAAAATGTGGATAAGGCTAAGAAACTCCTCTATAAGTTAATTCCAGAAATACCAAAAGAAAGAAAATGTAGGTGTGAAAAAATACTAGAAACTGCTTTCCTGTAATGATAAGGAGTCTTGAGAAGACTCGTATTCCGTAATTTCCACCTTTTTCCTTAGAGTTCAGAGAGGTCCTACCACTCTTCATAGCCGTACGGCTAAGTACTCGGCAAACTCATCATCATGAATATCCAGTACAATATACTTTTAAGTCTTTAGGGGGAGACTTTAAGCTCTAATACGCACTAGGTTGTAGTCGTGGATCTTGAAATGCTTAAATAGAGCAGTGATAGAGCATAATTGTGGAGCTAGACTCACTTGATCTAAGGATTATAGAGGAACTGAGTAAGAATGCTAGAGTAAAGCTGTCGGAGTTATCTAGAAAACTAGCTGTACCCAGGACGACTATATCTTCTAGGATTGAGAAGATGGTCAAAATGGGTGTGATTAAATCCTTTACTACGATGTTAGACTACTCCACTCTAGGGTATAAATTTCTCGCATTTGTAATGATTAAAGTCAGAAGAGGTACAGGGAAGTTAACTGACCAAGTATCTATAACTAAAAAGATAGTTGAAGATATCAATAGAAGCAACTCTAAGCTCAGAATAATAGAATCCCATATAGTGACTGGAGAATATGATGTACTTTTAAAAGTAATAGCTAAAGATTGGAGTGAGCTTACCAAGTTTTTAATAGAATACTTGACTAAATTGAGTGAAATAGAGCATACAAATACTATGCTCGTACTGACTACAGTTCATGAAGGAATGGTGCTCTAATAGCTCTCATAATCAGTAATAAACGATAGGATGTATACAAAGTAAAGATTTATAAATTCTAAATTTTTAGAAAAGACTAAAGGAAAGTCCTATGCCAGGCTATAAAATAGTGCTTACTGGCGATAGAACTGTAATGAGTACCTACGGCAGTGGATTATTCTATGGATTTCTTACAACAGGTCCTACAAAGGGATTTATTCCACTACCTATATTGACGAGAACTATTTTAAGACCTGTTCCTGTGGGAAAGAGGGGCGAAGCCATACTAGCACCTCATGGTCTTAGAAGAGTCGAAGCTGCACTGAGAGAGAGTAAAGTAGTAGATGAAGACGATATAATCGTAGTACCTCCTAGGAACTTGTATAAAGCTGTGAGTGAAAAAACTAAGATAATAGGCATATACACAATAGACCCCCTAGGACGAGGACCAGCATCTACTACATTCTCTGGATTCACTGGTATTGTCCATAGTGAGCCTATAACTGCATACTATTTTAGAAAGCTAATTACAAGCAAGATAGTACAAGAAGCTAGAAGAAGAGGAACAAGAGTGGTTGTAGGTGGACCCGGAACTTGGCAGTTTGATCTAGAGAGTATGAAGAGGCTTGGGATAGACATAGTAGTCCATGGAGAGTGCGATAAAGCAGCACCCAAGCTCTTTCAGGAAATCCTCGAGGACTCTATTAAAATTCCAACCATAATTAATATACCCATATTAGAATACCCTAGAGCTGATGAAATCCCATTACTGAAGGGAGCTACCATAGGGGGCTATGTAGAGGTATCTAGAGGCTGTGGTAGAGGATGTAAATTCTGTAGACCTACAATGGTACCTCTAAGACATAGACCGATAGAGCAGATAGTTAAAGACGTAGAGATTAATGTGAGATATGGACAGACAGGCATATGCCTTGGAGCTGAAGATATTTTCAAGTATGGTGCTAGGCCTCTGGAGGTAAGACATGAGAAAGTAATTAAGCTTTTTAAGTCTATCCTAAAGGTTCCTGGAGTCATGATAACAAGCTTCGCTCATGCTAATCTATCCTCAATAGCCGCATATCCAAATACCGTTAGAGAAGTAGTCGAGCTCCTAGGTGTGGATGAGTATCACTGGATAGGCTTTCAGACAGGTATAGAGACAGGGAGTCCTCATCTCATAGAGCTTCACATGGACCGAAAACCCTATCCCTTTAAGGCATCAGAGTGGCCTGAGGTGGTTGAGATGGCATTTTCAATCTGTCACGATTTAGGGCTAGTTCCCGCAGCAACTATAATAGTAAATCTTCCGGGGGAGAGGGAGAGTGATGTAGTAAGAACTGTGGAACTCATAGAGGATCTGAAGTTCTATAGAAGTCTTATAGTTCCATTATTGTACGTGGATTTCACGAAGTATGGATCTATGAGATTCGTAGAAGATGCTAAATGGTATCACTGGGAACTATATAAGGTTATATGGAGGCATGATATGAAGTGGTTGCCTGAACTTGTAAAAGGTTATACTAGGAGAAATAGTGTTATTACAAGAATTTTCATGGACCTTTTCATTAGGATGCTGCGTATAGTAAATAGAAAGGTAGAGGCTTACATAGAAGATAATCTCAGGAAATTGAGAGAAAGAGATATACGTAAAATAACACCAATAGTTCATGAGTACTAAATGGTAGATAGTATGCTAAGTAGATTGGAGTTAGAACTTGCGGTAAGATTATCGAGACTTATCTCAAAGTGGGGATTAGGTGAAGCTGTAGGTAAGATCTTAGCAGTGCTACTTCTAGCTGGATGCCCTCTCTCACAGCAAGAAATAGCGAAATTAACGGGCTATAGTGTTGGTCTAATAAGTACAAGTCTTACATTTTTAGAAAGCTTAGGTCTCGTGATGATGGTAGAGAAGATAGGTAGGAAAAAAATGTACCTAGCTACGGGGTCTCTCATAGATGTCTTCGAGAATTTCATAAAAGAGATCATAAATAGACAATTATCTCCTACAATAAACTTTATAAAAAATAACATACCCGCTACAGAGGATAGAACTAAGGATAGTGTAAAGTTAGTACTCAGAGAATATGAAAATCTAAGAAATCTACTGAGAAATAATCTACGTAAGCTGAAGAAGTATAAGAGGTCATAGATAAAGAGGATAACGGGAGATAATGTCAGAACAGAGACTTGAGAGGTATAAGATAATATTAGTAGAACCACTCTATGAGCTTAACATAGGATACACTGCAAGGGTTATGAAGAACTTTGGTTTCACTAACTTATGTCTCGTAGCTCCGAGATTTGAATTTAGCGGTACGTGTAAGATTTTCGCAAAGCATGCTAATGATATTCTAGAGAAAATGAAAGTCAGTAGAAATTTGGAAGAAGCACTCCAAAATACCGATCTCGTAGTGGGTACTACTGGTATAGTGGGTGGTAGAAGGAACATATTGAGAAAACCTCTCGATCCTAGAGAATTTGCTAAGTCCATAGTTCAAAGTAGCGGAAGTGTAGCTATATTATTTGGGAGGGAGGACATAGGACTGACTAATGAAGAACTCTCGTTGTGTGATATATTAGTAACTATACCAACTAGTCCGAACTATCCCATTTTAAATATATCACATGCTGTCGCAGTAATACTATATGAGATATACATTCAGGAAACTACGAGTGGCAAGGATAGATTCTATTTTGAACTGCCATCACGAAATGAAAAAGAGGCATTCTTGAGTTATGTAGTAAAAATATTAGACACAATAAAATACCCGGAGAACAAGAGAGAAAAAGTTCTACTGGTGTTCAGAAGGGTACTTGGAAAAGGCGTAGTGACCAGAGGAGAGCTACATATATTGATGAGCTTTCTACGAAAAATATACATAAAAATGATAAAATAGAATAAAAGAGGAGTATTGACATCACTCTTTACAATAATGATACCAGAAGACATCCTACTTTAGTGGGAGAATGGATGTTTGAAGTTAAAATAATCGATAGATCAGCTGGTGTACTGATGAATTTAATGGTAATTCGAAAGATGAGGATATTGTTGGAGTATTGAATATAAGTATCCTTTATAAGTGGAGGTATGCTCATCGAGATTGTGAGACTCCCTTGCTCTCGGAGTAGAATGGAGGAGTGAAGGGTAAAAGTCCAGTGAACACTCTAGAAGCAAAAATTTCCCACTTAAGCGAGGAGAGTGTCAAACCATATAGACCAAATTATTCTGGAATTCATTCTATAAGAATGGATAGTATTGATTAAAGTTTTACTTCTTTCCAATTGTGGAATAGTTAAAGGGAAACATTAATTAGTAGGAGAGTATCAGACAGAATAGCTAATAAAGGTGAAAAGAATGGCTCCACTTCGTCCCGGACGTTGCTATAGACATCCAGATACACCACCATACACTAGAAAGGAGTATATAAGGAGCATACCTCCAGTACAGATACCTAAGTTTGACATGGGCAATCCCAGGGGAGACTTTAGCAATATGGTAAAGCTTATAGTATTAGAAATAGGACAGGTAAGAGCCAACGCCATAGAGGCTGCTAGGAGGATAGCTAATAGATTTCTAGCGAATAAATTAGGTACTCAAAACTACCACTTTAAGATACTAATATATCCCCATCATATATTAAGAGAAAACAAAATGATGGCAATTGCTGGAGCGGATAGGCTTCAAGATGGTATGAGATTAGCATTTGGAACACCTATAGGTAGGGCAGCGCGTGTCAAAGCCTATCAGACGATAATGTATGTAAGAGTGAGTAAGGAGAACATAGACACAGCTAAGGAGGCGTTAAGAAGAGCAGCTTCTAAGATCCCCGTGCCGTGTAGGATAATTATAGAATGAAATAACAGGATGAGGAGACCTTGAATATACTTAAAGATAGGATCGAAGCATGTATTGAAATCTGGAGTAACATACTTCAAAGACCTCGTACTAGTAGGCCTACAGTAGTAGAGTTACTTAAAAGAACTTATGAGAGAAAGGGAATTGAACCTATTAGAGGAAAGACTAAGATAAAGATCTACGATAAGGAGATGATAACCCTATATCTTGTTGGTAAGTATGGCCTAGGAGTGTTTGATGAGAAATTACACTCTGAAATATTCAGCAAAGAAGTGAGAGTAGAGAATATAGTGAATGAAATACTCTCAGGAAATCCCATTCAATTAACTTTGGAAAAATACTTCGGGAAAATAAGTGAGGATATAGTGTTCAGAGTACTTAGACTCTGTCTAACAAAAGTACTCTTTAACTGGGAAAGTGAAGAGACCCTAAAGAGAATGCTTGATCTATTCGAGAAGGAATTTCCACGGCTAGAGTACAAGTTCAGGACTTTCAAGAGGTTCTATATAGCATTAGTATTGGCCAGGAGCATAGTTGAAGGTAAAGTAAAGGATAGATTGGAGAAAGAGGCATTAAAGCACTCACTATGTATGCGCTTTAGTGCTATCAAATGTGCTCCATCAGACTCCTTTATAAGAGATATAGCTGTCAATGTATTCAAAGGTAATGAACGTGAAGTGAATAAGGTATTAAGTACCAAGGATGAGATAGAGTTAAAGATAGAATAGACATGTAAAAATTCACATCAGACAGTACTAGTAGCTGGTCAAGACGAATATCGTAGCCCTAATACCTCCATGCTCTAAGTCCTTTCTTTTCACTACCTTTAGTTTAAATTTCCTCAGTATGCTCTTCATAAGTCTTCTACGAGGAGTTATTAAGGTAATATAGCCATTTCCAGTTAATACTTCAAGGGCAGACTTCATAAACCCCTCGTATAGTTCATAAAGAGTCCTACAATAGCTAAGCTCCCTAATACCATAGGGTGGATTAGTTATGATCCTATCAAACGACAAATCGAAATACTCTCGAATGGATAAAGCATCTCCTACCTTAAGAGTACATCTACTCTCTAATCCAGCTCTTCTGATATTCTCCAAGGTCCCTTCTACATGTCTAATATTTATATCCATTCCATATAGCATAGGTTTACTGTAGGCTAAACCTGTCTCTATTAGTATAGTACCAGATCCACACATAGGATCGAGGACTCTGGTAGCAGTCTTTGCTTTTGATAATCTAGCCATGGCATAAGCTATTATAGCATTTAATGTCGATGGATGAAGATATACTCTCCACTCTCTGAAGTGTAGTGCTTTAGGACCAGTTATATCAAATGCGAATATCAATTCTCTATTGAATACTTTACAGTAAATCTCAATATCAGGATTATCTAAGGATACTATAGGTCTATAACCCTTTCTTTTCTCTATCGTATTGCATACTAAGTCACCCAGTATTCTAACTAGTTGATATGAATCCACATCTACATATTTCTCTTTATCTAACTTTATCGCAAATTTCGTATAAGGAGTAAACATGGAGTGTATGGATGTACTCTCAATCGCAGTCTTTATGCAGTCTATCTCGAGCTTAGTTCTGAAGAGGATAGTATAAATACGTTCTAGACTTCTCGATGAAGCTATCAAATTATCTATGAGAGTACTGGGAGAGTTGCTATCTATGCTCGCAATAATCCATCCTCTTCTACTTTCTAGTATTTCAATAGTATTTCCATAAAGTTCACTAATCTCCTCTATCAGCACGTCTTCCAGTCCTGAAATAGTTGTCAGGAGTAGGTATACTTTATTTTTCAAAGGCATTTTACAACCACTTTAAAGTACATCTTTCTAACGAGCTCATCTGCTAGAGCAGTATCATATTTAGCTAGATTATCGATTAGCAATAATGCCACAACTCCTCTAAGTACCCTCTCAATTAGTAGTGGAAGGATCTCAGAATACACGACTATGATAATCCTTAAAGTAGGATCTACAACCACTCCTTCATGGGGGTAGATCTTCGAAGAAAGTACAGGTTCGTACGCATCCAGTTGATCTACTACAATAACTGTCACTCTACTTATAGGACTGAAGCCATATTTCACAGTCTCGTTCACTATAGTAGAGAGTACATTACCGAGTATAATCTCTCCAAAACGTCGTTTATATTTATTCGATTTTATCATAATCTTTATCGTCATTGTACTCCTATTATAATTAGTAACACGTATTAATCAGTATAGTGCATGTAGTCGAGGACTGTATTGGAATCTACACTTTCTTCATAGCATTCTTTTCTCTCTCACTAGCATTTCCTTAACTGGTATGCTACGCTAATTGTCTAATTAGTTAGACAGCAATCCCTTAGATGTGCGTACAAGCTCTTGGAGGAGTATCTCATCCCTTTGGGTGTAATGTTACTACTGAGGAGACTATAACCCCTCGCTAGAGAATAGAGAAGGCGAGGATTGGAGGTTCACTAGGGTGAGTATATGCCAGCTACCTTAGGGTAGGGTCTAGCTTCCCATATAGCTTCTAGCTTACATACATACCTTGTCAACCTCTCAATTCCTATTCCAAAACCAGCACTAGGTACTACTCCCTCCTTAAGCATATCAATATACCAGCTGTACTCAGAGGGGTTCTCTCCTGTCATCTTCATTCTTTCAATAACCTTTTCTACAGTGTACTCCCTCTCAGCTCCAGAAATAGCTTCACCGTATCCCTCTGGATAAAGCATGTCAAAATCTCTAAGAATGCCCGGCCTTTCGGGATCCTCTCGATCATAGAAGCCTCTTGCAGAAAGTGGATAATCGTACACAAAGAAGGGATCTTCGAACATCATAGATAGGAATTCCTCTCCCTCCCAAGGAATTTCTTTACCATAGCTAACTTCAAAGCCATGTGCTCTTAAGATATCGATAGCTTCTTTATATGACAGCTTTTTGAAAGGTCTTCTAGGAACTTTAAGTTCACAGTTTAGGTATTTGAGATCCTCTTCGTGTTCTTCTATCACTTTCTTTATGATAAATGTGATCAATCCCTCTGCAAGTTCCATAGCTTCGAAATAGTTTGCGTATGCCTTCTCGATGTCTATTTGAACAAATTCCACTAAATGTCTTCTTGTTTCTACAGAGTTCAGTGGTTCCAGCCTTACATTAGGCGAGAAAAAGTATATTTTTCCCAGTGCTGTTACCATCATCTGCTTATATAGTATCGCGCTGCTCATGATTTTATACTTATGACCATAAAAGTCAAAAGCCACCTGTTTAGCTCCTCTTATGCCAGGGTCTGTAACAGGGCCTATTATGGGTGGAAGGAGTTCAATAAATCCTAATGAGTCTAGATATTCTCTGGCAGCCTTGCATATGGTAGCTTGAATTTTTAATACCCTCTTCATACGTTCATTTCTTACGATTCTATAGGATCTCAATAGCATATGTTTGAGGCTCTCTAATGGGATAAGTCTTCTTTTAGAGATCCCTATGATAGGTCGCATGTTTTCTCGACTATATGGAAGTAACATAAATATAAAGATATCTGCCAAATTAACATCAATAACATCATAATAGTTATGAATTGACATAATGAATACTATCAATAAGACATATTATCGAGCATATGAACTGATATTCGACATTTTGACCAGTTGAGGTGAGATGTGAAAGGCTGGATCCCTGAAAGGTGATTTAGGAAAGTATAACATCATACTGGCTATATCTCCTAATGACGTAAGAGGAAGAAGTTGTAATGAATTTCAAACATCCATAGGAAAGCAATCTCTAGAATTCTTCACTTGAGTCCGTCATTCTCCTTGCTCTTTTGGTACTATCAGGTATCATAAGCCTATTATACTTTTTCGACACTACTTCCACTCCCACGTAAATTCCTCTCTTCTTTAGGAAGGTGTGAACCGGAACTCGGTTCAAAATAACTCCATTATGTCTATAGTATCCAAAGAAGAGTAAGTGAAATCTATTACTTAAATTCCAGAAGGAATTTATATCAGCATTAGACTTTTCAGAACTCATCCTACGCATTAGTGGAGCTCTAAGTGAGTGATCTTCTATAATTCATGCTTCTGGTTTTGCCCTAAGGACTGACGGCATTCTTACTTCCACTCTAGACTGAGTGCAACTACTCTGTCCCCATTAATATTACCGTGATCTTGATAGAGCCCTCACATCCTAGCTTGTAGAAAGGTCTGGAAAGCCTTACTCATACACCTGTCCTCATAGAATTCATAGTTA
This sequence comes from Thermoprotei archaeon, assembly GCA_003650785.1. Lineage (GTDB taxonomy): Archaea > Thermoproteota > Thermoprotei > Thermofilales > B20-G17 > B20-G17. The sequence goes on from QMRW01000035.1 coordinate 10,419, forward strand.
TCGATTTGAAAAGATCATGATCTTCCTAGTCCTCCTCGGGATACGTTCCAAGTCATCCTGTCCACTTAGAGTTCTACCTCCATAATCCTCGCCTTGAAGTATACTCACCGTAGTACAGAAGAGTAAGATTTAAAACAAACATCGAGTAAGAA
>QMRW01000036.1 GCA_003650785.1 Thermoprotei archaeon
ATCAAAATAGAGGATATACTACCTACAGGTGAGAAAATATCCATAGTCCTAGAGGGCAGTGAGGTAGCCGAGAGTAGAGTACTACAGATTCTTGAGATGCTAAGAATAATGGCAGGGAATGAACAAAGGATTGAGGATACTAGTAAGTTAGCTGAGACCCTGTGGAATGTACTATTAGATAGATTTGGTGATGGTAAGCCTTTTACGAGTAGAGATCTATTGAAGGCTGTATTTGAAGATCTAGGTATTAATTTAAAACTAAATACCATATCAACCTACCTACTTAGATTTTATAGAAGAGGGCTTCTCAGAAGATTAGGTAAGGAAGGTATGAGTATAAGGTATGTAGTATCTAAGAGGATACCTCAGACGGTTTAGATGCTCTTCTGAGTATGTGAAGGGCTATTATATCGCTCTTGGTTACTATACCTACTATCTTAGAACCTTTTTTAACTAGTACTGCTGGGAAACCCTCTAAAAGTAATCTCATGGCCTTAGTGAGACTAGCACTTTCATCCAATATTGGAAGGGGGTCTTCCATTACTTCCGAGACCTTAAGTCCTAGTATCCTAGGACCTCTTTCGAATACGAGTAGCTTCATGAGAGAATTTTCATGTACAGTACCCACAACTCTACCATTACTATCTACTACTGGAATTTGAGATATACCTTTCTCCCACATAATCTTGGCTGCGGTTCTCACATCATCCTCCTCAGACAACATTATGACAGGAGTATTCATGGCTACACGAACACTTTCCTCCTCTCTTCCTCTAAGGGCCTCCTCCAGTACTTTCATAACCTTCCTAAGTGTTGATAGTCTTGGATCCACTGAGCCACTTTCTATACGTGCAATAAGGGATTGACTAACTTTTGCTCTCTCAGCAACCTCCTTTTGAGTTAGTCCGGCCCTAATCCTCATCCTTCTAAGCTCTTCAGGTGTAGGTAAGCTACTCATATTACTCCCGATAATTAATGTATACATTACTAGATAAATCTTCACCTAAAAAGAAGTGGTAGAAGTGGAAATGCAAAAATAATAATGATTAAAGGCTTAATAACTCGAACACTTCTACTCACGAACATCCTTAACTTTTCTAGTCCTTCTTCACCTAGTACACGCAGACAGGACTCAATTATATGCTCTTCCACTGAACACCTAGACATTTGGCCTAAAGATCTAGACAGGACTTCTCTACTTAGTTTATATAGTTCCTCTATTTTCATTCTCCTTCCAAGTACACTATACTCCTCCTTCGCTCTTACACCGACTATAGAGTGCGTATCTGTAGTTGTAATCTCTATGTCATTTAAGTTAAATTCCTTCATAAGACGCTCCGCGAGGCGCTTTCTAGTATGGAGAAGGATATTATTAGAGTCAAACGAGAAAATGGAGAAGGAGTCTCCATTAAATCTCAGAACCATAGCCACAATACCTCCACTACCTAGTTCATAGTTACCTTTATCACTCACTCTCAACCTACTACAGCCCACATCTACAATGTCATATTTCCTCATAGTCCCGGAGATCTGCAATACATTCCTGAGCATATGTTTCATTTTAATGTAGAGGTCGCTGTCTAGCTCTAATACAGGATTGTGATTATCTACGTAGCTGCTATGTGAGTCGATAATAACGACATTTCCCACATCATGTAGAACTCTTTCCTGAACCTTGTACGATATATCGTCCATACCGTGGGAAATCCTACTGATCATACTGTACACTACATCATCTATTACCAAGTTAAAGGACGTGAAATCATCGTAGTCTAGTCGGAAAGGAGGACTTATTCTAATCCCTCTACTAAGGGAGAGCACTCTATTTACACTATCCATAATTATATTCTTAACCTGACGTGAATTTGTTGCATCCAGTTCATGAGAGGAAGCACTATGTAGTACTACACATGCCACTCCATATCTTTCGAATTCCTCAATCAGCATGTTAGAAATACGACTACTACCAATAGACCTAAATGGTCCTGGGTGAAGACCTGGTATTGCTATCACTGCCTTAGGATTGTTATCAGCGATATTCCTAAATAGGAGAAATCTGAACTCGATGCGTTTATCAATACCTATGCTGCTCAAAATACTCTCTAAGGGCTCCACCTCATTAGCTAGTATTAGTCTAACGAAACCTGAGATAGCTTTAATCCCCTCTGTCTTCAAAATATTGAGTCCTAATATATTTAAGTATCTAAATATAATGGATAATAGTAGTATTGATGACATGCCTATGATTGTAGCCAAGGGGGCAATCGTAAAAACTACCAATAGAGAGCCCGCACATACGAAACCTACTACAAGAGTTTTCCCACCTCCTAAGCCACAACCTCTAGATACTGTATAGAGTAAATTGATAGATGTTAGAATAGCTATTATATTAGTGCTAAAAATTATCGGAAGACCCAGGAGTGTAGACAGGGCTCTTATGAAAACACTACTCCCCATAGCGAATACTACAAAGCCCATTAATCTCCTAACGGGCATTAGTTTACGCTGGATCGTGTATAGGACTACTGTATGTGTCAGTATAGTGAATAATGTAATATAGGTCCACGGATCAAGTGGAGCTATAATTATGAATATCGAGATAACGGCTACCATCAAAATTGCTAGGTAGGAAGTTTTAGGAAGAGAGAATATAAATGACTTATAATACTCTATGAACAGTCTAATATCGGAGGCCCTTCCAATGTGTGATAGTGACATCACAGTATGGGGAAGAACAGTAAACGAATATATAACAGTTTGCCCAGTGTGCAGAGAAGGTGCCATGAAGGTGAGAATAGCTATTCATAATGTGCCGAATATTGGTGATATATTGATGGAGTCTAGAAAGTGTAGTAAATGTGGGTACTCACATACCTACACTACACCCATGGAAGTCAGAGAAGGAACTAGAATCATTTTTAGGGTTGAAGGAGAAGATGATCTAAGGGTAAAGATAGTTAGATCACCTTTTGCTATCTTAAGGATACCAGAACTCGGACTGGAGATTAAACCTGGACCCCTAGCTACAATGTTCATAACTAATATCGAAGGTATAATAGAGAGAGCTAAGGAGATAGGACAGACATACCTAACCCTAGCCACGGATAAGAATGAATATAATTCATCTAAGAGATTTATAGAAAAGGTTGAAGAGTTGAAAAAGAATATGAGATTTACAATAATAATCGAGGACCCCTATGGATTAAGCGATATATTAGCACTGAAGGATGAACAGAGAAAGCGAATTAAAAAGGAAGTAATTAAGTAAAGTGTAAAAAATATATTAGATTACCTATACTAGAAAGTAGTATAGAAATTGGTGATTATACATGGCCAGGAAGAGTAAGAAACGCGACAGGGAGAGAGTAGCTCAACCCATAAGTGGAGCTGGTTTGCTTACTTTCTATCAGGAGGAGATTAGGGGTATAAAAATAAGGCCTATATACGTAGTGGTCATAGCACTCCTTCTCCTCTCCCTGGTAATGTTAGCACATATTGGGCTCTTCGCACCATAGGGGAGAATAGGTTATGATGAAAATATTCAAGCTCCTAGATAGAAATGTACACTATGCGGAAGTACCAGGGTCAAGAGGAGAAGTACTCGAATTAATGTTAAAGAGAGATATAGTTACGGTTCCCGTAGTCAAAAGAGGTACTAGACAGCTGATAGGCATAATTACTAAGCGTGAGTTAGTAGCACAACCGGATGAAGAACAATTAGCAATGATAGTAAGAAGAGATGTAGAAGTGCCGTATGAAAATGACACTCTAGATAGAGCTCTAGAAGTGATGATAAAGGAAGATCTAGAGGAAATACCAATATGTAATAGCAATAATGAGCTCTCGGGAATATTGAAAGCTTCAGAGATATTGAAACGAGTAGTCTCAGTAATGAAGATTGAAGACCCTATAAGAGGCTACTATAATACCTCGGTACCTTGTGTATGGATAGAGACTCCTCTTAGGGTAGCTATGAGTATAATGAAGTACCTTAAGACAGACACATTAGTAGTACTGAACAACGAGTCTCAAGTAGTTGGACTAATCACAGATAAGGAATTGATAAAACAGGCAGAAATAATAGTTCGTGAAAAGAAATCTGATATATCAGCCCCCTCTGAAGGAGAAGCGTGGTCCTGGGATCCAATAACTATGGTATACGTCACAAAGTTCGAAATTACTGTACCACTTCATCTGAAAGTATTCGATATTATGAGGAGAGAAGTCTCAACAGTCAATGAATTCACATCCATAAGTCGGTGTGCTAAGGTGATGGCTCAGAAGAATACTGATAGACTCCTAGTTTTAGATGTCAGAGGGGAGCCTACCGGAATAATTAGGAATATGGATATACTAAGGGCTTTCTACCATAAAATTACTAAGCACACTTACTAACCTCTTCTATACCTTTAATAATCTCTTCCAGTGCAGATTTGACATTTGTGGCCTCTTCTACAATAGTACCAGTGACGATTATATTGGCACCAGCCTCAGCAGCACGTCTAGCAAGTTCTCTACTGTTTATGCCACCACCTACTATTAGTGGTATGTCAAGCACACTACTTACTCTTCTTATAAAAGAGGGAGGTATAGGAGGTTGTCCAGATCCAGCCTCTAGGTATACAAATCTAAATCCCATATACTGTGCAGCTAGCGCATAAGCTACTGCTATCTCTGGTTTTTCATAGGGTATAGGTCTACTGTAGCTCACATATCCTACAGTTCCCCCTCTACCGCATATCACATATGCTAGAGGTATAGCCTCTATGCGGTATCGTTTAACTATAGGAGCAGCTTGTACCTGGGCACCTATGATGTGATATATAGAGGTTGAGGTGAGTACTGAGAGGAACCATACAGCGTCGGCGTATTTAGATACTCCACTTACACTTCCAGGAAACAGTACTATGGGTATGTTTATCCTCTCTTTCATCTTAATGAGTAGATCATCAAGTAGGCTCTCAGTAACTCCGAGACTTCCCCCTATCATTATAAAACTAGAACCTACTTCCTCAGCTATTTCGGCTATTTTAAGGGCATCCTCAGGGGCAGTCTTATCAGGATCTATAAGGGTTGAATGTATAGTGCGTCTTTCTGCAATTTCCTCTAGTATGTACTTTTCAACCTTTCCTATTTTCAACATCTAGGATACCACCTATGTGTAAAATGCATCGACAAACCTACTGTAGTAGTCAACTGGAGCTAATATAGCAGTGTACTCGAACTCCTTAGCCAGTCCACAGAAGCCGCACTTAACTAAAACCATGTTCTTATTCTTGAACGTACTTACCTTAACAGTACGCTGACCACAATTAGGGCACGTAAATACCTTTGGTATCACCTTTTTCCTTCTTACTATTCTCCTCCTTCCCCTCCTTCTACGACCCACTTACCTCACCTTGCTCATTTCTTATTATCACCATCTCTCCATTTAAAGTAGTTGTTTTGATATTAAAGCTTCTACATAAAAAGGTATATTCCTTCCCTACAGAGAGGTCTAATTGATATTTCAGTACAGGCTCAATTCCTTCTCCTTTCATGAAGAAATCCAGTACATCTCTAATACTAACACTACTTAAGCTTTCGAGTAGAGTAATATCAGATGATACTCCTTTTACTCTCATCTCACCATCATCCAATACTATTCCCATAGTGACTACAGGAGTTATCGATAGTACTTTTTCATCAAAACATCTATGGGCAGCAGATCCTATAGCGTTACCGCAATAGTTACAGTAGTAGTTTAGTGTTACATCTACGTGTTCTACTCTGGCTCTCACCCTAAAGGGTCTACCCACGATCACTTGATCTAAACTATCCACATTGTCAGGGTTCTTGAATATATCAGATTCCGATGCAGGTATGCACTTAGACCAAAGTGTAGATTCGAATAGGGAGCGAGTCTCCGGTACAGGCTCCAGATTACTAATCATTAAATCAACCTTACAAACTCTATTACTATTTTTCAAGACATCTAATCTCGCACTACTATGTACCATCGCTATCTCTACGAGATTATTGGTTCCACAAAGTACGGCTCTGAACCCTTTATCTATTAGGAGTGCTGAGAGTACACCTCTAATATTTACAGAGAAGCCTAGTCTATCCACTTCAATTTCATCTACAGTGAGCTCTGTACGTGTAGTCTCTATCGAAGTCTCTCCAATTCTCCTAACGGAAGTGGTACTACCAGTGGAATATTCTATAAATTTCCTCCCCCCTATACTAAACTCCTTACGTGTGTTCAAGAGAGCTCTAATCCTCACAAGATCTCCTACCTTTACGTACTTAACCCAGTTAGCCTTTCTACCCCAGAGTACTACTCTGATCCTTTCATTATCTGTAACTCCCTCTATACAGCTGACCGGTCTTATACCCCATCTAGTTTCAACTTGAATTGGTTCCTTGATAGATATGATAGTGAATTCTAGAATCTTAGGTTCGTCTCCGAGTATTTTACTGAGTGAGGGTATCTCTTTGGAGTGTGGAACGGATACTATAGCTCCTCTTTCATCTATGTTCAACTCTAGTCTTCTTCTGAATCTTGTTGAACGAGCATTCTCTATCCTTATAGTATCTCCCAGCTCTAGCTGTAAGTTCTCAACTAACCCTACATGGGGAGGCCATAAAGTTACCGAAATAGTACCACTTTCATCTGCAACCTTTATCTTCGCTAATTTCAACTCTCTATTCTCTTTTTTAAATATTAGGGGAGGATCTACATCGATCACTCTACATACTAACCTCACTCTACTGAGTCCTTCAACTAGATCCTCTATTTTCAACCTAGTAGTCTTAATAGTGGGTTTTACAGCATCTATTCCTAGTTCCTTGGCCACAAGGAGAGCTGCGCCTTCCTCTGTAAGTAGACCGCCCATCTCTCTAATTTTATGTCTAACTTTCTCGATAAACTCCTTTAGAGTTATATCATCTCTCTTTTTGATTTCCTCTATTAACTGTTTCAGGATATCCTTAGATTCCTTGCTTCCTGACAATACATACTACCCAGTGTAATTGGTAGTAGTGTTAAAAATCATTTATTCTGTAAAATAGAGTATCCAACCCTAGTATGAGAATCTTATGTACTATGACAACACATTTAAATCGGTCTACTTAATCAGCATGAAGGAGATATTGTGAGAATTCTGTACATAGATGAAAAAGAGAGAACAGTAAAACTGAGAATAGAAACTGAAGATGATCTATGGGATCTCTATAATGTCATCGAGATGGGCGATATAGTATATGCTCGAACTACACGAGAACTGAAGACGAGCTCTGGTAGTAAAAGAAAAGCTATGAGCATAGGGCTTAGAGTAGTATGGACTAGATTTCAACCCTTTACAACTAGATTAAGAGTACATGGAGTAATAGTCCAGGCACCTAAAGAACTAGATCTTGAGGGTCAGAGACATACCCTAAACTTAGATCTAGGACATGAAGTAACAATACACAAGGAAAAGGGATGGGATAGATATCAGATGGACAGAATTAGAAAGGCCTGTAGACGTAGTATGGTTAAGGCCCTTATAGTGGGAGTAGATGATGAGGAAGTAACAATAGCTACAGTTCACGATTATGGTATAGAACCATTAGTTGAGATGATACTTCACATACCTGGAAAAATATACCCAACAGCAAAAGCTATTGAACTCAAAAGAGAGCTCAATAGGATATCGAGTAAGATAAAGGAGCTATGTGAAAGGTTGAAAATCGAGGTTCTAATCCTCGCTGGGCCTGGAATTATGAAAGAGTTGGTAGAGGAGGAGCTCCAAAAGTATCCTGAGCTAAGGCAAATAAAAGTGTACTTAGAGAACGTATCTTCAGGGGGATATAAAGGAGTACACGAAGCACTAAAAAGAGGAGTACTTCTTAGGGTACTTAGAGATTACAGTATTACAGAGGAATCTAAACTGATAGAGGAGGTACTCACATACCTAGCTAGGGATGAGAGAAAAGTGGCCCTATCCTTAGATGAAGTCGAGAAAGCTGTTAGAATAGGAGCTGTAGATAAGTTATTCATAACAAGCGAGCTTATGAGATCGCCTGATGAGACTCTTAGACGTAGGGTAGAGGAAATACTAAAGATAGCTGAGAATACTGGTGCTAGAGTGAAAATCTTCAGTTCATTTCAAGATGCATATCTCCAGCTTAAACATATGGGTGGTATAGTAGCTATACTCAGATACCAACTCTCCTAGTTGAGGAGAGAAAGTCCTTTTAGAATCCTAGGGTTAATATTAGCGGTATCCCATGGACTGGAGTGAAGTAGTGGAGTTAATTAGAAGAAGTATATCTAGGAGTCTCAACGTAGAGAAGGATAAAATAGTACTGATAGAGCCTACGAGAGAAGAATATGGCGACATCTCAATACATTTATACAAATTATCCAGAGACATAGGAATACGTCAGGATAGAGCTAGGGAGATAATTACTAGTAGTGCTGAGAGACTAGATATCGTAGATAAAGTAGAGGAAGAAAAGTACTTCATAAATTTACACCTTAATCGAGAACTTGTTTCCAAGCACATAATAACAGAGATTCTAGTGAGGAGGGATAAATATGGACATAGTGATATAGGTAAGGGAGAGCTCGTAATAGTAGAGCATACCTCCACAAATCCTAATGCACCAATACATATTGGAAACTTGAGAAACAGCTGTATAGGGGATGCCTTCTCGAGGATTCTTAAAGCCCTAGGGTTTAGGGTCAGAAGGCATTTCTACGTAGATGACTGTGGACTCCAGATGTCCATTACAGGAGTAGGTTACGATCTACTCAAGAAAATGAGAGTTCATCCTCACGAAGAATTTGATGTATGGCTTGGATCTATATATGCTATAGTAAACCTATTCGTTGAGATCTCTGATATAAAGAAGAACCTATACCAATATCTACAGGAGATACCGAAAAATAAGTATGAGATCACAGAGGAGGAGTATAGATATATCAAGAGTAGACTTAGAGATGAAGACCCTGAGTTAAAATCTCTCCTCAGAGAACTAAGTGAATGTTACAGTATACAAGAGGATCTTAAAAACAGATTTCCAGAGGTGTATAAGGGAATACTAAGAGCACTGGAGAATATAAGCGATCTTAAACAGACCGTTGAAAAGTGGAATTATGCATATGAGACTAAGAGTGACACTCATGTAGTTTCAACTATTAGAGAGATTGTGGATAAGTGTATGAAAGATATTCTAGATACTCTAAAAATGTACGACATAGAATTCGACTCACTAGACTATGAATCAGATCTAGTATGGTCAGGACTAGTAGAAAAGGTAATCAAAGACCTAGGTCGCACACCTTACTTAAGTAGACAGAACGGAGCACTAGTGCTTAAACTGAGTGAATTTAATAAGAGTATCGAGATACCCGATCTGGTACTGGTCAGATCCGATGGTACCACTATTTATACTACTAGAGATATAGCGTATACCATATGGAAATTTGAGTGTATAGGCGCGAAAAGAGTGTATAACGTCATAGGCACTGAGCAGAATCTACCTCAGCGACAGATAAAGCTGGCACTTAAGATCCTAGGAAAACCATATGCTGAAAATCTAGTACATCTAGGCTATGAACTAGTCCACCTCAAGAACTTCAAGATGAGTAGTAGAAGAGCTAGGTACATAACAGCACGAGAGGTATACAGAGAAGCTATAGGAAGAGTCCTAGAAAGATTGGCTAGATCTAGGAGGACATACTCTGAACATGAGAAACAGAGAATAGCAAAGGCAGTCGGTGTAGGAGCTATAAAATTCGCACTACTAAAGACCTCGAGACTAAAACCCATACTCTTCGAATTGGACAGAGCACTAAATCTAGAGGAAAATAGTGGACCTTTTATCCAATACAGTTATGCAAGGGCTACCGGTATTTTGAGAAAGGCAGAAAGTGTGGACATAAACCCCTATTTTGTGGATTACTCAAAATTAACCACTGATGAGGAGTGGAGACTAATTAAATTAATGAGTAAATTTCCCAGTACTGTCATCAACTCCTACAGAGACCTAAGACCATCACTAATAGCAGAGTATCTATTATCCTTAGCTAAGATGTTTACAACATTCTATGAAAAAGTACCAGTACTGAGTGTAGCTGACGAAGGTACGAGAAAGGCTAGACTAGCTCTTGTAGAAGCTTATAGAGTAGTAGTATCTAATGGACTTCATATGTTGGGTATTAAAGCTCCAGAGGTAATGTAAGACCCTGGACAAGATTTTTAATTTAATGGTATACTTGTGTCTTAGGTGGTACAAGTGCCAGCAATAGAAATAGGGAGAATCTGTCTTAAGATAGCTGGTAGGGAAGCTGGTAGAAAGTGCGTTATAGTAGATATAATAGATGAAAACTTTGTACTAGTAACAGGACCAAAAAGTATTAGTGGTGTCAAAAGGAGGAGAGCTAATATCAAACATTTAATTCCAACTGATCGAAAAGTGAATATAAGTAAAGGAGCTACAGATGAAGAGGTATACAAAGCACTTGAAAGTGAAGGACTATTAGATTTTATGAGAACACCTGTTAAACCCAAGATAAGTG
>QMRW01000037.1 GCA_003650785.1 Thermoprotei archaeon
ATCATCGGAATATCGTTAACCAGCTGTTTGGTAACCACCCACCAATATACACCCTTCAGTGCTAGACACTAGCAGAACAAATATTTAAGTATTTCCGGATTTTTATAACTCTACCGGAGTTTCAAACTTTTAACAGATTATTAGGGGAATACTTTTTAGTATTAAACATCAAATTGAGGTGAGAGTTAATGGAGCTGGCAAGGGCTCTAAACGACGTAGCATCTAGACTCAAAGACATAGTATCTAAGGCTAGGGAAAATGAGTATACTGATGAGAGTTTCTTCGAGCATATAGTTCGGGCTAGAGTAGAGCTCCTTACAGCAATAGAATACATGTTCGCTTATGGTAAACTAGATCCCGAGACCTATTCGAAAATAATGAGAGAGCAGATAGAGGAGCCACTAAAGAAGCTCTTAGGACAATAACTACCGGAAACAGTAAACTCCATATCGAAGCATTTAGGAAATTGGTAGCCCCGCCGGGATTCGAACCCGGGATCGCCAGGTCCAGAGCCTGGCATGCTTGACCTGCTACACCACGGGGCTTGGACTGGGCTTTATTTACAGAGTGCTGTACTTTAACTCCCTTAGAAGTTTTCACTAGAGGGATTTTAATCTTTCTCCTATTCACTTACCTTGAGGATTCTAGAGTTGAGGTTATGAGAAAGTGAGTTATATATCCTCAGTTTGATTACTGCGTCTGGGAGTGATTCTCTCAACGCTGCGTAAAGGAGCTATTGGAGTGCGTATTTGTCTATCCTCTACCACGTCAATAGTATAAGGGATGGACTAGAAGGGGATTTCTAGAGTTGGAAGAGATTGACTTCAGGCACGTAGGTCAGGGTAGGATGTGTACCGTATAATTTAAGGAAGGATTTCTCCTTTGCATTGTCTTCTCTAGATTTTATTTCAAATCTTCTTTTCAATGGTATGCTATGATTTCATAGGCTTACTTATAAGATCTCTGTGCTACTATGTATGTTCCCAACTTAGCCGGGATACTATAATTTCCTTTCTCTTACTCATTTCATGATTAAAAATCTATTTTTGATATAGATTCTTTATCTTCATTTCAATGAATTTTTCAGATGCCTTTTTACCGTATTCTTTCATTAATTTTTGAGCAAATTCTTTAAACTCTTCTATCGCTATAGCTTTTCTATGCTTTATCTCTGAGTAGTAAGCTGCATCTATCATAGCCATTATGTCAGCTCCTATATCTTCATTCAGAAAGGATCTAGTTCTTCCTAGTATGCACCTGCACATATTTCGAATCTCGTACGTAAAGGTATCCATTCCAGATACCAACTGAGGTACCTCTATAGTCCTTTTTGCCCCTAGGTAGTCCTCAATCTCTATTACTGCTCGTTCTTCTTTTCCTCTCACCTTAAGACTACCTCTGGATCCAAAGAGAGTTGTACACTCGAACTCTGCTCCACTCCAAGCACCCTCTATGAGCGCTATAGTCCAGGAGTCGTCTTTTTCATCTTGAAACTTTATTAGTACATGAGCATCGTCCTCAACCTCGATATTTCTAAAACTTCCAGAAATGTATCTACTCCTAGCTCTAAGTGTTATTCCTGTGAACTTCTCAGCTTTCACTACTATGGGTCTTTTGTCGAAGCCTACTAAAAACCATGCTACAGCTACAGCATGAGAACCTATGTCCACAAGAGACCCTCCACCGTTCATCCATGGATCCCAGTACCACTCTGACCCTTCAGGTCCTTCATGAGAACATGGTACTATGAGGTATCCTAGTTCACCTAATTCTCCCATCTCAATAAGTTTTCTCGTCTTGTAAAATCCACCAGCGAAGATATAGTTCTCGTTTAATTGAAATATTCTCCCTGTTTCCTTAACAGTCTCTACTATCTCAAGTGCTTCTATATAGGTTCTGCTCATGGGTTTTTCTACCATTACGTTAGCTCCAGCTCTAAGTGCGTCTATTGCTATTGGTTTATGGTATTTATGAGGCGTACATATGTCCACTAGATCAGGTTCTTCTCTCTCTAACATTTGATGATAGTCTCTGTATACCCTGATGGACTCCATTATGTTTTTCAATCTCTCCGCTTCATCATCTAGTCCCTCCTCTTTAAGTTCAGCTATCCTCTCTGGGAATATCTCTTTGATCTTCTTCAGTGCTCTCTTGAGAGCGAACTCTAAGGGATCGGATAGAGCCACCAGTCTAGCCTCGGGAATCTTAGTATAGGCTGGTAGATGACCGGCAATGAAAATTCCTCCCAGACCTATGCCTGCTACTCTTACTTCTTTCACAAAAATCACTCCAGGTTGACTGGTGCATACCTCGTTTAAATTTCTTTTTATAATGCTACTTCTGTAAACGCTCTGGTAATACTCATCCTAGCCTTCGCATGTATGGTTATAGTAGTTGTACTACTTATCATTCTTATATCAGTAATACCGATTGTCTTGGCGCTCGAATTTACTCAACTACTTTAGCTTTATATCAGCCACTGCTCTCGTAATATCGGTCTTAGTCAGTATACCACTAAGTAGGTTTTCTTCATTCAGTACTGGTAGTCCACTTATCCTATGTAGGATCATTAGCCTAGCAGCAGTAGCAAGATCTTCTGTTTCATGAACTGTAATAGGATCACTTGTCATTATGTCTGCTACACAACACACTCCCCTTGTTAATAGTGCTCTCAGGACCCTTCTAGGCATCTCCTTAGGCCCTTTGAGCAGTGGAACTACGAGCATGAGATCGCTAAGTGTTAGTACTCCCCTAATTTCCCTTCCTACAGCTACTACAAGCCTACTTATGTTCATATTCATCATGAGTAGTGCTGCCTTAAACACAGAGTCATAGGGTCTTACTGTGATCACAGGTGAGCTCATGTAATCCCTAACCTTATTTAATCCTCTAAGGTTTGTGTAGAACCTACACATATCTGTCTTGGTCACAATGCCTATTAGTTTACCGTTACTGTCAATTATGGGTAGTGAGCTTATACCCTTTTTTAGCATAAGCCTAGCAGCTTCTGGTATAGAGTAACTTTCTCGTACACAGACTGGGTTACTCTTCATAACTTCCTCTACTTCAATGTCATCAAGTGCTCTACCACTGATATCTCCCATTAGAAATTCGATTATATCCTTACGAGTCATTATCCCTATAGGTCTATACTCCTCATCTACGACTACTACTCTAGCTATACCATGCCGCTGTAATAATTTATGTGCATCTAATAGTGTATCTTTAGGTCTCACTGTGATGACCCTGTGTGTCATTATATCCCTAACCGTATACCTTATCACATTTAGCTCTACACTTATAATCTTAAGTACTTTCTCTAGAACTTTATAGGCATACTAGCTAGGACTACTTATATAAGCTGTAGGTTAAGTATTTAAACTAAGATCTTGCTCTCTAGCATGAAAGGGGTTAAGTAAGTGAGGATTTCAGTAATAGGTTGTGGTAATGTAGCTCATGCACATGTCAAAGATCTCCTTACACTACGTGCAAGAGGGTACGAAATAGAAATACCTTTTCTGGTCGATGTAAACAGAGAGAAAGCCCTAAAGCTGAAGGAGAAGTGGAACTTAGAGGAAGCTGAAGTAGTAGAGGACTATAGACTTATCCTTGATAGGACAGATGCTGTCATAATATGTACTCCTCACACACTACACTATGAACAGATACTGAATTCTCTCAAGAGAGATGTATCGGTTTTTGTTGAGAAACCTATGGTATGTAGACTTGAACACGCTTACACAGTAGTGGAAGAGGCTGAAAAGAGAGGTTTAGTACTAGAGATAGGATTTCAAAGACACTTCATCCCATGCTTTATGGCAGCTAGAGATTTCATAAGAGGAGGGGGTATAGGAAATATCAGAATAATCTCTATGATACTAGGACAGAAGTGGTATCGTAACTTCAGAGGTACATGGAGACATACACTCGCTCTAGGTGGTGGAGGGGAGCTCCTGGATTCTGGAAGTCACTTTTTAGATGTTGCCCTTTGGACTACTGGACTGAAGCCAGTAAGGGTGTTCGCTCTGATAGATAGATACGATACCGAGGTTGATATAAATACTGGATTAGTAGCAGAACTATCTAATGGTACAATTCTAAACTTCACTGTAGCTGGAGATGACTCCTCATGGTATGAACTTGAGATCTTCTGGGGGGATGAGGGAAGATTAATTCTGAAGCCTCCTGAGGTGATGGTACTTAAGAGAGATTGTGAGAAGTATGAACTAGATACCTCAAAGTACTCTAGCTCTAGACCAGTATTCAACTTTGTGGATGTTCTGCTCGGAAAGGATGTGAATAGATGTCCCCCTATTTACGGACTCTATGTGATAGCTATAGTTGAGGCTGCTTATAGGTCGTATGAGCTAAATAGACCTGTTAACATAAAGGAGATATGTGAAGAGAAAGGTTTAGACTATTATAAATTCTTTACAGAGTAGATCTAATGATACACAATAGCAAATGATTTTTTAGGGTTTGAACTATATCTTTACTAAGGAATAGAGGAGCTAGGACTATATGAAAACGTTGCCCTTCACAGCCTTTGTAGGATTAAGGGACTTAAAGGAAGCACTTATGATCATAGCTGTAGATCCCAGCATAAGTGGACTTCTTATAATGGGACCGAAAGGTACGGGTAAATCTAGTATAGTAAGAGCATTTGTCAATCTACTTCCTGAGATAGAGGTTGTAGAGGGATGTCCATATAATGATGATCCTAAAAGACCTAATGAGCTCTGTGATCGATGTAAGAGCATCTTAAAGAGTAAAGGAAAATTACCAGTAGTCAAACAAAGGATGAAGGTAGTGGAACTACCCATAGGTGCCACTGAGGACATGGTGATAGGCAGCTTAAATCTAGAGAGAACACTGAAAAGTGGCTCTATTGTCTTCGAACCCGGTATTTTAGCAAAGGCTAATAGGAATATACTCTACATAGACGAAGTAAACTTACTTCCCGATCATATAGTGGATAGTATTTTGGATGCTGCTGCCTCTGGATGGAATGTAGTGGAAAGAGAGGGGATTTCATTAGTACATCCAGCGAGATTTATCCTAATAGGTACAATGAATCCAGAGGAAGGAGAGCTTAGACCTCAACTCCTGGATAGATTTGCTATAAGTGTTAAGGTAGATACCATAAGAGATCCTATATTGAGAAAGGAAATAGTGAGACGAAATGTGGAATTTGAGAGATCACCAAGTGAGTTCTATGAGAAGTGGAGAGATGAAGAGGAGAAGGTTAAGAGGATGATAGAGACCGCTAGAAATATCCTCAATAGAGTAATAGTGCCAGAGGAAATACTAGACCTCATTGTTAACACCTGTGCTAAACTCGAAGTAGATGGATATAGACCCGATATAATAGCGACTAAAGTAGCTAGAGCTAGAGCCTCTCTCTATGGAAGATTTAAGGCAACAAAAGAAGATGCCCTAATAGGACTTAAACTAGCTCTACTCCATAGAACTAGAGCAGGAGGTCTTAAACCCCCACCTACACCTGAGGAGATAATGAAGATAGCTAGTACAAAGACTAAGAAAGAGGAAAAACCTTCTCTAAGTATTGGAATAGAGGGTACGGAGAAAGAAAAGAAGCTGAAGATCCCTAGATTCATATTTTTTCTAAGTAACCTTATGAGTAGCCTCAGAGAGGGATTCCCAGACATACGAAGGAAAAAGATGTTTAATCCATACTTTGTATATACCACGTATATTATGTATATTGTGCTACTACTTTTTCTCCTATTATATGACTACAGATTGGCTATCTTAGCAGTAGTAATAGCAGCTCTAATAAATATGCTAATGAGTAGAAAGAAAGTATACAGTACAGGCTACATACTCAAGGCTAGTGATAGAGGGTTAATAGTCTCCTATGATAAGTCTCTAGTTCCTGGGAGTAATACAATTCCTAAAATTAGTAGTGGTTTTAGATTACTACCGAAGAGTTTACACCCTTCATTACTTATGGAGCTAGCGATAGATCTGAAGATAAGAAAAGCTAGATCTATGGGTAGAAGAAAACTGAAATCCCCATCAAGAATAGTTGACTATAGATCTCCGCGTAGGGGTATAGTGAAGGATATCTCATGGATAGCATCTCTTAGAAGAGCTGCTAAAGAGGGGAAGTTAAAATTAAAGTGGGAAAATTTAAGAGAGAACCTGAGAGAGGGGAGGGGGAGTATATCCATAATTGTGGTCCTAGACTCTAGTGCATCTATGATATATTCAATCAAAGAGTTAAAAATGGCTATAAATGCTATAAGGAGGAAAGCTATAAGATACAGAGATAGAGTGGCATTGATCGTATGTAAAGGATTTGGTTCAGCAATTCTTCAACATCCTACTACTAGTTTCAATATGTTCCTACAAAAGTTATCCATCCTTGGATTAGGAGACTATACACCACTCCCCTCTGGAATGTATGAAGGCTATAAGATGGCTCTCATGGAGAGGAAGAGAGGACATATACCAGTATTAATCATAATTAGTGATGGTAACGTTAATGTCTCCTTAGATAGATCTCTACCATCTCACGTAAGAGTCTACCATATAGATAGAGCTTTTTCAGATGCGCTATCCGTAGCAAATCTGATATCCAAGGCGGGGATAGATACTGTAATCATAAATACAAAACATAGAGAGGAACTTACCAGCGGAATGGGTGAAATAGTCACTGGCACAGAGCTTATGATTAATATGGCCAAGGTGATGAAAGGAGTCTATGTGGCCACTAAAGGGTAATTAGACATCTATAAATATCTACAGAAAGCCTATTTCTTAGCTACTTTCTTCAAATAATTTGCAAGTATCGTACACCCCCTTCCCCCATTATTACAGTACCCAATTAGTCTATCCCTTCTCAGTTTCCAATTCTCAGAGTTGAGAAGGGCACATCTTTGTCCTTTCGAAGTTCGAACGTAAAATATGCAGAGCTTTCCCTCTCTAATAGATCTTTCTCTCAACAGTATCGCCACTAATTCTGTGCGTTATAAGTTTAAAGTCTTTACTATCGTCTATGATCCTAATACAAAAACCTACGTGAAACGGTACCTATGGATTCGATTCAATATCCCTTGTCTCTCCTATGAACTGCCAAACTCATACTACTATAGTATCTACACTGTTCCGAAGTAACGATTCCACGATTAGTTTATTATAATCGATTAAGTATCTTATCTGAGACTATGAGCTCTGAAGTTCGACTACGAGTAGCTGAAGCTAAGCAAAGAGATGTAGGAAGGGGAATAGTAAGGATAGGAAGAGATGACATGAGAAGAATAAATGTATCCATAGGCGATTTTGTAGAAATTATAGGTAAGAGAAGGACTGTAGGAATTGCATGGATGGGATATCCAGAAGATGAGGGAACTGGTATAATAAGAATGGATGGAATAACTAGACATAATGCTGGTGTATCGATAGGAGACATAGTGACTGTTAAGAAAGCACGTGTAGTACCAGCCAGATCGATAACATTAGCTCCTATTGAAGAGCCCATCAGATTCAGTGGAGATTTCTCTATGTACATTAAGAGACATCTAATAGGTAGAGCTGTAGCAAGAGGAGATACTATAGTGGTACCTGTACTAAATGTAGCACTAAGAATGGTAGTTATAGCGACTCAACCTGAGATCATAGTCCAGATAGTCGATGATACAGAGGTTAAGTTGAGAGAGAAGCCTGTAGGAGCTGTAGAGGTGGGTATACCTAGAGTCACCTATGAGGATATAGGAGACTTGGAAGAAGCTAAACAAAAGATAAGAGAGATGATAGAACTACCCATGAAGTATCCAGAGCTCTTTAGACATCTAGGTATAGAACCTCCAAAGGGAGTGCTATTCCATGGACCTCCAGGAACAGGTAAGACTCTACTCGCTAGAGCTGTTGCCAATGAGGCAGGAGCGTACTTTATAGCTATTAATGGTCCTGAGATTATGAGTAAGTTCTATGGAGAATCTGAGCAAAGACTGAGGGAAGTCTTCAAAGAAGCCGAGGAGAATGCACCTGCTATAATTTTTATTGATGAGATTGATGCTATTGCTCCTAAGAGAGAAGAAGTAACAGGAGAAGTAGAAAGGAGAGTAGTAGCACAACTACTAGCACTAATGGACGGACTAAGAGGAAGAGGTCAAGTCATAGTTATAGGTGCTACTAATAGACCTGAAGCACTTGATCCAGCATTAAGAAGACCAGGAAGATTCGATAGAGAGATAGTGTTTCCAGTTCCAGATAGAAAGGCCAGAAAAGAGATACTACTAGTCCATACTAGGAATATGCCGCTATCAGATGATGTAAACTTAGATGAAATTGCTGAAATTACCCACGGATTCACTGGGGCAGATCTAGCAGCACTATGTAGAGAAGCTGCAATGAGCGCTCTCAGAAGAGTACTACCCAAAATAGACCTAGAAAAAGGAGTAGTACCTTCAGAGGTCTTTGATGAGCTAAGAGTAACTAGAGAGGACTTTTTAGAAGCCTTAAAGGGTATACAACCCTCTGCACTTAGGGAGGTATATGTAGAAGTACCAGAAGTCCACTGGGATGATATAGGAGGTCTTGAGGATGTTAAGCGTGAAATCAGAGAGACTGTAGAGTGGCCTCTTAAACATCCTGAGTACTTTGAGCATATGGGTATAGAGCCCCCCAGAGGAGTACTCCTATATGGACCACCTGGATGCGGTAAGACTCTACTGGCTAAGGCTGTAGCTACTGAGAGTGGTGCTAACTTCATAGCGGTTAAAGGTCCTGAGGTTTTGAGTAAATGGGTCGGAGAATCTGAAAAAGCCGTAAGAGCTGTCTTTAGAAAGGCTAGACAGGCAGCCCCATGTATAGTGTTCTTTGATGAAATAGACTCTATAGCATCGAGAAGAGGACTCAGGACAGATTCTGGAGTGACTGATAGAATCGTGAACCAGCTACTCACAGAGATGGACGGTATAACACTCATGAAGGGTGTAATGGTATTAGCAGCCACCAATAGGCCAGATATTCTAGATACAGCACTCCTGAGACCTGGTAGATTCGATAAGGTAATATACATACCACCACCAGATGAAAAGGCTAGGTATGAAATTTTCAAAGTACATACTCGAAATATGCCTCTCTCCGAGGATGTAGATCTAGAGAGATTAGCGAAGAACACTAAAGGCTATACGGGAGCTGATATAGCTGCAGTATGTAGAGAAGCCGCTATGAATGCACTAAGAGAGGCACTGAAAGAGCCTGGTAAACCTCTTGAAGAGATAAAAGTCCATATGAGACACTTCGAAGAGGCCTTGAGAAAGGTAGGAGCCAGTATAAGTGAGAGCGATATAAGGTTCTATGAAGAAATAGGGAAGAGATTTAAGAAACTACTGGGATAGCAACACTACAAACATTTATTAAAACATCCTCTGTTCTCCCTAAAGGATTGCATATGAAAGTCGCAATAATAGGAGCTGGAGGAATGGGTAGATTTTATGCTGAGCTAATAAAGGATATCGAAGGAGTATATGTAGAATCCTTTACTGATGTAAATGAGAAGAGAGCTAGAGATGCGGCAAAGTCATTCGGTGTATCTAAGTACTACACTGATTGGAGAAGGAGCATAGAGGATGAAGAAATAGATGTAGTGATAGTAACTACTCCTGTAAAATTTCACTTCGAGATAACTGTAAATGCACTAGATATGGGAAAACATGTACTCTGTGAAAAGCCTCCTGCCATGAATGCTAGAGAGGCCGAAGAGATGGCTAGGAGGGCTAGAGAGAATAACAGAATTCTCATGTATGCCTTCCAGTACAGATTCTTCAGAAGTAGTGTGTATGTAAGAGACTTAATTCGTAAGGGTCACCTAGGAGAGATTTATCGAGCAAGACTCCACTACCTTAGGAGATACGGCGCTCCTATGGGCTTTGGTGGGTGGTTTAGGAGTAGAGAACTGGCTGGTGGAGGCCCCCTAATAGATTGTGCCGTGCATTTGATAGACCTAATCTACTGGATAACCGGTAGACCGAAACCCAAAGTAGTATTTGGAGTTAGCTACAACCTCCTAGGAGCAAAGATGCCTAAGTTTGAAGTAGAGGATTCCTATGTGGGGATGGTGATATTCGAGAACGATATGAGTATGGTGATAGAGACATCTTGGCTTCAGAACTGGCATGATGAACATACTGTGATACTCTATGGGACAAAGGCTGGAGTGAGACTATTTCCAGAGCTAGAGATGGTTACTAAACACAATGAAGAGTTTGTCTCCATAAAACCTATGTTTAAAACAGATTTGTGGACAGACCCTAACTTAAGTAAACTTAAGCACTTTTTTGAGGTTGTCGAGAAAGGATATACGGATATTACTCCAACACCAGAGGATGGAGTTATTGTAATGAAGATTATAGATGCTTTATACAGGGCAGCTGAAGAGAAGAGATGTACTGAAATAGACTAGCCTTTCTTTAACGTATTTTTAAACCGATTACAAACTAGGGGAGTGATAAAACCTATAAATCCCCCTGTAATATTTCAGCGATGATGAACCTTGTAAGGGCAGAGCGC
>QMRW01000038.1 GCA_003650785.1 Thermoprotei archaeon
ACTCCCTCTACACCTATGATGAAGATATACCTGGATGAAAAGCATAGGATGAATAAGGAGAAGGCACTAGAGGTCGCTAGAAAGATTGAACTCACTACTATAGAGACTGTAGCCAAGAGGATTTTATTAGATCACATAACATTCTCGATAACTATAGAGCTTGACGAGGATATGATGAAGGATAGAGGAGTGACGATAGATGATGTAAGGAAAGCACTAAGTAAGTTAAGGGGAAGAGAGGGAGTAATAGAGGTATATGAAGATGAGAATAAAGTCATTTTCTATCCACCAGCCAAGGATTTCTTCAAGCTTAAGAGGATTTATGATAGAATAATGTCACTACGACTTAAGGGTATTAAGGGAATAAGAAGAGCAGTAGTGAGAAAGGATAAGCAGACCGGAGAGTACTACCTTATAACAGAAGGATCTGACCTAAAGAGTGTACTCACTGTGGATGGAGTAGACCCTACAAGGACCACTACTAATAACATTCAGGAAATAGCTGAAGTTCTAGGAATAGAGGCAGCTAGAGAAGTGATAATTAGAGAGATTGTAGAAGTACTCAGAGATCAAGGTCTTGATGTCGATATAAGACATATAATGTTGGTAGCTGATGCTATGACATATACTGGTAGAGTAAGACAGATAGGTCGTCATGGTTTGGCTGGTGAGAAGATGAGCGTCTTAGCCAGAGCAGCCTTCGAAGTTACTGTTAAGAATCTAGTAGAGGCCGCTAGTAGAGGAGAGATAGATAGATTAGAAGGAGTAACCGAAAATGTTATAGTAGGTTCACCCTATATGCCCCTAGGTACAGGTGTAGTAGAACTACTAATGAAATATGGATTAAAGGTGAAGTAGTATGGACATAGCACGCGAGCTCAGTGTAGCTATGAAAACAGGACAGGTCATTATAGGTAGTAAGAGGACTATAAAGGCTTGTATCCATGGAAAGGCTAAGATGGTCATAGTTTCCATGAACTGCCCTGAGGATATTAGACGCAGTATAGAGTACTATTGTAAGCTCTCAAACATACCTATCTATGAATATCCGGGTACCAGTTGGGATCTAGGCTCTCTATGCAGAAAACCATTTATGGTGGCTGCACTAGCTATAATCGATCCAGGAAATAGTGATATACTATTGCTAGTACAGAGAGAGGAGGAGTAGTATGAATGGAATAAGGCTTACAGAGAGAGAAATGCAATGTATAGCTTTATTCGAAAGCTTTACAGGAGTTACTGTCAAAGATTGTATCCTAGATGATAGGTTGAACAGGATAATATTCGTAGTCAAAGAAGGACAGGCAGGACTAGCCATAGGAAAGAGAGGAATCAATGTAAAGAGATTGAAAGGTCTACTAAGAAAGGACCTGGAAATAGTGGAGTATGCCAGTACACCGGAGGAACTTGCCAGAAAATGTCTATTTCCTGCGAGAGTGCTCTCAGTAAGAATCTCAACCCTAGCTAACAATAAAAAAGTAGCCATAATACAAGTTCCACCCTCAGATAAAGGTCTAGCAGTAGGTAAAGGTGGAAGAAACGTATCTAGACTTAGACTACTAATGAAGAGGTACTTCGACATAGATAAGGTTACTCTAATATAAGGTTCATTGAACTAATAGATTTTGAATACAGTTTAAAATAGTAGTAACCCTTAGAGAGGGATGTTTAAATATCTCTCTAGTGATTAAAGGAGAGATTAGAGGGTAGTACCTAGATCTAGTGGAGGTGAAACATGTATGCCTGGATCGAAATCACCAAGAGGAATGTTCGCAGCTAGAAAACTACGTATGAAGAGGAAGAAATTCAGAATGAGTGATCTACACTACAAGCGTAGAGTACTTGGTATAGCTATAGAAGCGGATCCATTGGAAGGTGCACCCATGGCCAGGGGAATAGTAATAGAGAAGGTAGGCATAGAGAGTAGACAACCTAATAGTGCTGTTAGAAAATGTGTACGTGTCCAGTTAATAAAAAATGGAAAGCAAGTTACAGCCTTTCTTCCAGGGGATGGAGCATTAAAGTTCGTAGATGAGCATGATGAAGTGATAATAGAGAGAATAGGTGGACCAGAAGGAAGAGCCTATGGAGATCTCCCGGGAGTAAGATTCAAAGTGATTAAAGTGAATGGAGTATCGCTTAAGGCTATACTACAAGGTAAGAAGCAGAAGCCTATAAGGTAGGAGAGGACATGAAGACTAACATAAAAGTAGAGCTAAATAGTAGAAATGAAAAACGGATAGTATTCACAATAAAGGGTATAAACGTAGCTCTAGCAAATGCCATAAGAAGAGTTATACTGTCCGAAATACCTACAATGGCTGTAGATGAAGTAGTCATATTTGAAAATGATAGTGTCCTACACGATGAAATACTGGCTCATAGAATAGCTCTGGTACCCCTGAGGACAGATATTAACACGTTATACTCACTGAAAAATCTGAAAGAACTGAGTGAACAAGAGGTAGTACTAACTCTCGATATAGAGGCAGTGGAATCGGGTACTATAGTCTATTCCAGTGACCTGAAATCTACGGATCCGATAGTAAGACCGGTATATGACAATATACCTATAGTCAAGCTCGAGAAGGGACAGAAACTACTACTAGAGGCCTATGCAAGATATGGTCTAGGTAAGGATCATGCGAAGTGGCAGGCGGCATGTGTTTCAGCCTATAAATATAAACCCATAATCGATATAGATGAAGAAAAGTGTCTAGCCTGTGGAGAATGCGCTAAAGTATGCCCTAAATCCATAATAAAGGTTAATGATGTAGCTCATGTTGAAGAGGAGATCTCATGTACACTATGTAAGCTATGTGAAAAAGCGTGTCCTGTGGGAGCTATAAGAGTCCATTGGGATGATACTACATTTATATTCAAGGTAGAGACGAATGGTAGTATTCCAGTAGAACATCTACCTACCCTAGCTGTACACATACTCAGGATAAGATTACTCGATCTTAAAAACTCTATAATCAGCACAGTAAAACAACTTGAGGAGGAGGAGTCAGCATGAGGAGGACTGGCCCTACAGACATACATGTAAGATTACTTGCATCATATCTTAGAAAGTGCTATAGAAGGTATGGTGCTAAGATCTGGAGATATGTAGCTGAGTTAATAATGAAGCCTAGGAGATCTAGGATAGCCGTGAACATAAGTAAAATAAATAGGTACACTGATGAAGGAGATCAAGTAGTAGTTCCTGGAAAGGTCTTAGCCTCAGGAGAACTAGATCATAAAGTAGTGATTGCTGCATTGGCATTTTCGGAGCGTGCAAGGGAAAAAATTAAAAAGGTCGGTGGCGAAGCAATAACAATACCCGAGCTTATCGAGCGAAATCCTAAGGGTAGTAATGTTAAGGTGATAATATGAGTGAAAGACCAGTAGTCATAGATGCCAGAAATCTAGTAATGGGAAGACTAGCCAGTGTAGTAGCTAAGAGGCTACTTAAGGGTGAGAGAATTGTAGTTGTAAATATAGAGAATGCTGTAATAACAGGTGACTACCAGAGAGTAGTGAGATTCTATAAAAAGAGAATTGAGGAGTGGAGAACTCACTATAATCCTGAGAAAAGAGGGCCGAAATTACCCAGAAGACCAGATAGAATATTCAAGAGGACGGTTAGAGGAATGCTACCCAGACGTAAGAAAAGGGGTAGAGATGCTCTGAGGAGACTAAGAGTATATATAGGTACTCCTCCCGAGTATAGGGACATTGAAAAGGAGACAGTACCAGAGGCTTTCATTGAGAGAATTGACGAGAAATATATAACACTAAGGGAACTCTCAAAAGAAATAGGAGGATGGAGAGAATGAGGATCGTACTCGCTTCAGCTAGGAGAAAGACTGCAATAGCTAGAGTACTAGTAAAGGAAGGGAAGGGAAGAG
This sequence comes from Thermoprotei archaeon, assembly GCA_003650785.1. GTDB lineage: Archaea > Thermoproteota > Thermoprotei > Thermofilales > B20-G17 > B20-G17. The sequence continues at coordinate 3,894 of QMRW01000038.1, forward strand.
TTAGGATTAATAGCGTCCCCCTTGAAATATACGAACCTGAGCTAGCAAAGTGGAAGATTATGGAGCCTTTACTGCTAGCTGGCGATGAAATAGTATCGAAATTAGACATCTATGTTAATGTCAGAGGTGGAGGAGTTATGGGTCAGGCCTCAGCTGCTAGGACTGCTATAGCTAGAGCTCTAGTAGAATGGACAGGATCTGAAGAACTTAGGAAACTATACCTAAACTATGATAGGCATTTACTGGTGGAAGATCCTAGAAGGACTGAGCCTAAGAAACCGAGAGGAAGATCTGCTAGGGCTAAGAGACAGAAGAGCTATAGGTAGCGACTCTCCGTACTTGTTCTTTCATATCTCAAGATCTCATCTATGAGTTCCACATGGGTCAAGAACATTCTCCTACAGCAATATCTAGTTATTCCCAGATCATCTAGTACTTTACCTGGATCCTCTCCTTGTGATACTCTCCTTATATACTCCTCCCACTTATCAGCTATTACAGCGCCACAGGTGAAGCACCTAATTGGTATTATCATTGCATATCGCCTACTCTAATGTATGCGAAGGTCTTATAAAGTAATTTCTATGGAGGATATTAGATTTCAAGCACTTTATCATTCAGTTCTACACCAGAAAATTTATAGATACAAAGTAGGGGTATTGTTGAAGTATATGAGCATGGAAGATGTCGAGAAGGAGATAGAACTACTAGTACCCCTAGAAGTATACCTAGCTGCTGGTGTGAGAATAGGTACTCACATAAAGAATAAGTACATGGAACAGTTCATCTATAGTGTTAGACCAGATGGTCTATATCTACTGGATGTTAAGAAAATAGATGAGAGGATAAGAATAGCATCTCGCTTTATAGCACAGTATGAGGCAAAGGAGATAGTAGTAGTTTCTGCTAGACTCTATGGACAAAAACCTGTACTGAAGTTCTGTGAGTATACTGGTGCTATACCGATAGTTGGTAGATTCCCTCCGGGTACATTTACTAATCCAAGACTAGAGTGTGCACTTGAACCAGAACTATTAATAGTGACAGACCCTAGGACAGATGCACAAGCACTACAAGAGGCTGTTATAATGGGGATACCAATAATAGGTATCTGCGATACTGATAATACTTGTAGCTTCATAGACTTCGTTATTCCAGCAAATAATAAGGGAAAGAAATCCTTAGCCTTAATCTACTGGTTACTTACGAGAGAAGTACTTAGAGAGAGAGGTGAATTACCCCCTGATCAGGATCTTCCAGAAGGTATAGAGGATTTTGAGGCAGAACCCCTGTTCATGAAGAGAAGCGGTTAGATCAGTATGCACTAAGCTCGAGATCCCTGAAGTTGCCATAGTGACTATGCTTAAATAAGAGGTGACAATATCTCAAGAGGTGAAAGTGTGAGGAGAAATCCCGTTGTAGCTGGAACTTTCTACGAGGGAACCCGAGAGGGCCTTATCGAGAGATTAAAATGGTGTTTTCTTCATAAGCTTGGCCCAGGAAAGTTGCCCAAGTTAAATGTAAGTGGTCCTAGGAGATTAGTTGGTATAATATCACCCCACGCGGGTTATATGTACTCTGGTCCTATAGCAGCACACGGTTACAGCGTACTTGCCGAAGATGGTGTTGTGGATATAGTCGTAATAATAGGCCCTAATCATCATGGCATGGGTGCCCCACTCGCCGTATATCCAAGGGGTGTATGGGTAACTCCACTAGGAGAGGTGCCCGTAGCTGATGATGTAGTGAATAAACTTGTAAAGCACACTGGTATAATCGAAAAGGATACCACAGCTCACCTATATGAGCACTCGTTAGAGGTTCAACTTCCATTCTTGCAGTATACGCTTGGTGAGGACTTTAAGATAGTTCCTATAACTATGCTCATCCAGAACTACGATACCTCCGTAGCTCTAGCTGATGCGTTAGTTCATACACTAGAAGGGTATAATCACATAATAATCGCGAGTACTGATTTCACACACTACGAACCACACGAAAGAGCTCGTGAGAAAGATATGAAGGCTATAGAGAGAATAGTGAATCTAGACACAAAGGGTCTATACGATGTGATATTTGAAATGGATATTTCAATGTGTGGCTATGGTCCTGTTATGGTTCTAATGGAGTACTCTAGGAAAGTTGGTGCTAGAAATGTAAACTTCCTTAAGTACGCTACTTCAGGGGATATAACTAAGGACTATTCTAGTGTAGTGGGATATGCCAGCCTAGTTATGATGGAGTGATTACATGTCACGAACACACTCAAATATCGTAGATAGGAAATTAGAGCACATAAGAATATGTCTAGAGAAGAGTGTGGAAATGCCTACTACTACATGGTTTGAAGAGATCACTTTAATTCATAAAGCACTACCAGAAGTAGATTTAGATGACATAGAGACATCCGTGGAATTTCTTGGTAAAAAATTATCGGCACCCATAATAGTATCTAGCATGACGGGCGGGCATAAAATCTCTAGAAATATCAATAAAGCAATAGCCAAGGTGGTAGAGGATCTCGGTCTAGGTATGGGTGTAGGGAGTCAAAGGGCTGCTATAGAAAATCCTGAACTAGAGTATACATTTAAGATTGTTAGAGAAGAGGCCCCCTCAGCGCTAATTATGGGAAATATAGGATGTAGTCAACTCCTAAGAGATGACTTCATACATATTGCTAGACGTGCTGTAAATATGATTGATGCTGATGCGCTCCTAGTCCATCTAAATCCTCTTCAAGAGATAATACAACCAGAGGGAGATAAGAAATTTCATGGTCTTACAGATAGGCTAAGAGAATTAACTTCAGCTATGACTACTCCAATAATAGTGAAAGAAGTTGGCTGTGGTATATCCATGGAGGTAGCTAAGATTCTGGAGAAGTGTGGTGTATATGCAATAGATATTAGTGGTGCAGGTGGTACATCCTTTGCTGCTATAGAAAAGTACAGGCGAAAAGAGGATGAACTGATGGCAGCAATAGCTGAGACTTTTACAACCTGGGGTATTCCTACAGCACTATCACTATGTGAGGTAAGGTATGCTACCTCACTACCCCTAATAGCCTCTGGTGGTATAAGAACAGGAGTGGATATAGCTAAGGCTATAGCCCTAGGAGCTGATATAACTGGAATTGCACTTCCAGTACTCAGAGCATATTACTCTAAAGGAGAAGAAGGTGTAAGACTACTTTTGATCAGACTTATAGAGGAACTCAAAATATGTATGCTCCTCCTAGGGGTTAGAGAAGTGAAAGAATTGAAGCGCGTTCCCTTAGTGTTTTCACAGAAGTTTAGGAACTACCTACAGCAGAGAGGTATAGTGTATACCGATGAGGTTAGAAGGCGAGGAGGATATTGCTAGTCTACTAGAGGTTTTAACGGAAACTAAATTCTCGATTTCACTCCGTCTCTCGAGGTAAGTACGGTCTCCGAGTATAGTCAGGAACAATAAGCACCGAGTTCTGATCTCTAACCTTAGACTCTCCTACCTCGGCGTCCTCCAGGTTTTCTTATGGTATCTGTTGGAAGTGGTGTACAGTCCTCTATTTTATCCACCATAAGTCCTGCTCTCACTAATGCTCTTATAGCTGGCCCTGCCCCCGGTCCTGGGGTCTTTGGTCCATATCCTCCTGGTGCTCTTACTTTAACGTGCACACCTACAATACCTTTAGCTAGTGCCTCCTTAGCAGCTCGCATTGCAGCTTGCATTGCAGCCCAGGGGCTAGGTTTATCTCTATCTGCCTTTACAACCATGCCCCCACTTGCCTTTGCAACCACCTCTGCTCCTGTAAGATCGGTTATCAGGATGAGAATATTATTGTAGCTAGCGTATATGTGTGCAATTCCCCATCTTCCTTTCTTGGCTATACTCATCTCTGACCCACCTCTACGATCATCTTTCTATAGGGAGATCCTGCATAGACCTCTATATTCTCTTCCTCATCCCTCGATACCAGATGCCCAGGACTCCTCACTCTTCTACCCTTAATAGCTATATGTCCATGAACTATGAGCTGTCTAGCGTGATATATAGATTTAGCAAGGCCCTTTTCATAGACCACAGTCTGTAGTCTTCTCTTTAGGATGTCTTCTACGGTGAGGCTCAGGATGTCGTCTATAGTAGCTTCGGGTGATGTTAGTAGGCCTAGCTTATATAGTCTTCTGACTAGTGCAGCTTCTCTAGCTCTTCTCTCCTCGGGTGGTAATGCTAACATTCCTCGGGCATTAGCTCGTATTCTCCTAAGAAAGGTCTTAGCTATCCAAAGCTCTCTCTTATTCCTCAACCCGTACTTACCTACGAGCTCCAATTCCTGTAATAGTACGTCCTTTCTCCATGGATGTGCAGGTCCTTCCCACTTCTTCTTAGGCTTCTTTGGATCCCCCATACTCTTCCCCTACTTCCTCCTTCTTGTTACACCAACAGTCATGCCCGTGCGCCCTGTAGTTCTAGTCCTCTGTCCTCTAACCTTCAGTCCTAATGCATGCCTTATTCCTCTCCAACACTTTATCCTCTTGAGTAGATCGATGTCCATTTTTGCTCTGAGTATGAGCTCTGAACCTATGTAGTGAAGATTTCTTCCCGTCTCTGGATCCTTGGGTCTATTTAATATCCAAGCTGGTAATCCTAGTTCATGGAGTTTTCTTACAGTACTGTCCAACTTCTTTATCTCAGAATCGGATAGTGTGCCTAACTTTATAGAGGGATCTAGACCTAGTTTTCTGCAGAGGGCTATTGCTGTGTTTATACCTATTCCCTTTATTAGTGCTAGAGCATAGGCTAGCCTTTTATCTCCTGGTAGATCTTTATCTGCTATCCTCACTATGTATTTCAGTTCTCGACTCATACTACCTCTCGGATAGAGATCCTTGGTCCTATATAAGCTTCTCTACGTACATGAGATCAACTCAATGGATTAATGTAGTAGAGGTAAGTATAAATTGAGCTAAGAGTTAAGAAGACTAAGGGTACATGGTAATGCCGGGGTGGCCGAGTGGACTAAGGCGCGGGCCTTGAGAGCCCGTGTCCCTTTGGGGACGCGTGGGTTCAAATCCCACCCCCGGCGCTGAAATTATTCTAATCTGAATCTAAGTAATACTAAGTCTAATCCTTATAGGAAAGTATTCATTTGGTTTAGGCTTGTATGGTGCGGCGGCCGGGATTTGAACCCGGGATTACCTGCTCGGAAGGCAGGTGTCCTAGTCCAGGCTAGACGACCGCCGCCTCATTGATTTCAAGTCACTATACCTAATAGAAAGTCTATATTATCGGTTTTTAAGTTTTATGATTGGTCAAGGTAATCGTGTGCATTTGCATACGATAAGTTTACCACCTTATATACTCTGACAGTAGCTCCGTAATGCTCTGCTAGTTTTGCTATAGCTTTCGCCACCTTGAAGGAATTGCACTCTATGACACTTTTCTGTACCCTTCTTCCTTTATGTCGACTCAGTATATAATCTAGGTTCCAGTAAAATCTAGTAGGTATGGAACCTCGTATCCCCTCAAAATCGTATATTACAAGGTACAATCCAGTATCTCCTTCTTCTACAGACTTCAGGAACATACTTGCTATTCTATTTCTAGGCATACCACTCCTCCTATGATACTAGAAATCTATAGAAAAACAGCGAATCTGTGAGTGTAGAAATATATACTTGACAATAACATGTAAGTGTGTTGTAGATCTATACCCCTTCATTTCAACTGGAATAGTGTATTAAATATACATTTTAAGGAGTTATTTTAAACGTTATCTTTATATAATTCTCTTTTTGATCCTGAAATCTCAAGTTAATATACTCTTCCACTTGAAATAGAGGGGTATGGAGATTCATAGAGTATGCATTTGCATACTCTACTTCAAAGTTCTACACAAGTACAGGTATAGTGTTGACATGTAGATACTCCTATTTCTTCAGATGCAAAAAGAGTGATATTTCCTAAGATAACAATAAAAAGAAGAGTATAATATGTAGTCTTATATGAAAGAGGAGAATTTATAGCTATTCTGAATCTCCAGTGGAACTGAAGGGGTCTGAACATGGGACACATATTCTTTTCTACAATCTACTTGTAGAAAGTAGACAATCTAAGTGTAGATGACTAGAAGGTAAGCTTCATAACTGTATGTCCACTGTATTTTACTATGAGAAGCAGGATCAAAGCTATAGTCTTTGATATGGATGGTACGCTAGTAGACAGTACAGAAGCACATATAGAATCCTGGATCGAAGCCTGTAAGAGAGCAAAAATCTATCCAAATTATGAGGAAGTACGAGCTCTCATGGGTAGGACTTCCGAGGATATAGCTAGGTCTATACTAGATAGACATGGTAAGCGCAGTCTTAGTGCTCAGGAGCTTGCCAAGAGAAAGGATGAGCTTTTCGAGTGTAGATTTATAGATAGAATTAGAGCTTTTCCGTATGCTAAAGAGCTTCTGGAAGCCCTCCATCAGAGGGGGTTGTATATAGCTGTGGTATCATCTAATCCAAGACGACTAGTGGTAAAGGTCCTGAAGAGTAAAACTCTCCATAAGTATGTAGATACTGTAGTGGGTCAGGACGAGGTGAATAGAGGTAAACCTCATCCAGAGCCCATACTTCTCGCA
>QMRW01000039.1 GCA_003650785.1 Thermoprotei archaeon
ATGCTTCCGCCTCAGTAAGACCCATGGTGTATATGAATAGATTCCTAAGTCTCCACCAGTAGTATTTTAAAAACCCTCTTAGAATAGGTCTGTGACTACTCAGGGATAGTGCTGCCATTCTGGCCATATTATCGATAGTAGGCCACTCCTTGAATTTATACTTCATTTGTGTTACGGCATTTAGAGCGGGTACTAGAGAGCCATATGCTACTATACTGCTTCCAAGAAGATCCTCATAAGTGGAGTCTCCTAGGTGTTCTAGAATCTTGTTAATGACTCTATTGATATGTTCCTTCAACACTATTTGTACCCCCTTTCTCTCTCCGTGTAAATAGATACCTACTCTGGAAGTGTACTCCTCTAGCTTCTCAAGTATCTCTTTGTCTAAGTACCTCTCTATGTCTCTTGGATAGAGTGTTAAAGGGACTTTCACTGCACTAGCTACATCCAATACTATCGGCATGGAACCGGTGAGAGAGACTTCTTTACTCTGTTCAAGAATACATCTCATAGTTTTCAGATCCCTAAGATGACTTAGAGATAGAGTTTTTCCGCCCACAAGTGCTAAAATCTCTTCGTTTAGAGAGATAAGCATGCGATCGAATCCTTGAACCTGATCATTAGTCTCTACTACTCTCTCATCTAGGTCTATATCTTCAACTGGTTTCATAACTTGTATTCTCAATGCATCTCTTAGCATCTCGTTTGTGTACAGTACTAATGTATCTTCCTCCACATCACCTTTCAGATAGAATGGAACAAGGGGTTGTATTATACAGGGTGTCTGAAAACTCCATGGGAATACTAATATTCTAGCTCTCTGTTTTATCCTTCTCAGTAGAAGTGCTGCCCTTATAGTACTTTGATCGGCCCCTAGTACAACTATAGTCTCCATTAATAGGCTACTCCCAAGGTTTTCTGTTTAAATCGAGTTTTTCAAGCTGATCTAAGACATATTCTCGGGTCTCGTGAGGTGATGGAATTTCTCTCACGAGTTCTCCATTTCTAAGGTAGGGAAGTAGCATTTCCCTCATACTACCGCCACATACCGGACACTGAGATACCTTCTCGTTAATCTCTACCACTATATCTGTCAGGCATTTCTGACACCTATAGACTTGCTTCAGACCAGCCATCTTCCCTCTTTTGGCTATAGGTATCCATGAACCTCCTCTTTCCACTGCTACTATGTCCATAGCGACATCTATTATTGGTGCATTTGCTATAGTTGATCCTATACCGAAACCATCCGCTCCAGCCTCTATAAGTCTCGATAAGCTCTCTTCATCTATACCACCTGAGAGAATGATCTTAACCTTTTCCCATCCTCTCAGCTTGAGCTCCCACTTTACTTCTCTTACGATATCCTCAAATCTACCTCTCCTAGAGGAGGGAGTATCAAGCCTTATACCGTATATGTTTTCAGGACCTAGAGCCTCTACAGCCATTAATGCCTCTTCCTTCTCATCATAGAAGGTATCGACTAACATTATCCTAGGTACATCCTTCGGTAGTACCCTGTGAAAGGCCCTCCAAGCCTCTGCATGATTTCCTCTAATAGCCCTATATATTATGATCAAACTATGTGGCATAGTCCCCATAGGCTTTACTCCTAGGAATTCAGCCCCTCGTACACAGGAAACTCCATCACAACCGCCAATATAGGCATAGAAACTTATGAAGGGAGAAACGGCTGGATGCATTCTCCTAGCACCGAATGATAGTATTTTAATCCTATTCCCAGCAATCTTTCTTAATCTAGCAGTCTTAGTAACTATACCTGAACCAAATGCTAGGAAACCTAACATCGGTGTCTCATATACTGCAAAGGATGCATACTCACCACTTATCGCTAGTATAGGCTCTCTAGTTCCGTAGTAGTCCCTATCGTAAAAGACAGATCCCTCGGGCATGGCATAGAGATCTACTGGAAGTCCTCTGAATAGCTTTATAACATCTCTTAACCCTCCAAGTATAGCCCATCGATAGGATCTGGGCATAGAGCTTACAGTAATCTCAGCATATACTCTCACTTTTTCAAGTCCCTCGGATTTCAGTATTTTCACAGTTCTCAGAAAATACACATCTGTAGTGCGTCCTTTCTTTATGTCATCCGGTAGGGCTACTATGAAATCCTTATCCCTATGTGTCAACTTTGCCACCATGACACCTGATAGAAGGACTTCTTTTTAAAATTTGGGTCATATAATTAGAAATCAGTATTATAAGGATACATCTAAACGGCAACATATGTAAGGGTAAGCAGTGAATTCAGAGCTCCTCCTATAGTGCCCTCTGTGATCGAGTAGATGCTGACAGGAAGCCTATGGAGTATGATAAAGTTAGAACTTGATATACTCTTCATTGTACACTTCGATAGTAAAGCTCTCTCTAGAAGTCTATGAGTAGTTTGAAGAGAAGGTAGTGAAAGACTAAACTTAGGGAGAATCCTACGGTGAAAAGCAGCAATACTATATCTAGGGTAGAGAATAGTTAAGCCTTTTTCTTTTCAATTTACTAATTTGTAAAATCGTGTAGCACTGATATTGTGATTGAAGGAAGGACTAGAACTTCTTAATTTTACCTGGAATACCCATAGGGACGTACTAATGCATTTTCGGAGAAAAGCCTATGTATGTAGTTTATATCCTTTTCATTTAATCCTAGTTCAAGCAGAATCTTTAGCACTTCCTTAAGCTCAAGCTTGCACTCACTTACTAGAAATGCTATTAATTCCTCCGTGATTAGTACTACATCACCTGTAGTAGGTTCCCTGTGAGAGTCCAAGTATAGTTCTAGCTTTTTTATGTATTTTTTACTGAGCAGCTTCTCTATTCTAGTAAGGAAGTCCTCTAGATCTATTTCGCACTCCGACATACTTCATCATCTCTCTTTTGGAAAGAGTAGTATAAATGGTTAAACGGTAATAATTGTCTATGAGATCAAGATATTCTCTAGATCACTACATCATAGAGACTCAAGCAGTAAGATTGGAAAAACGATATAATAGAATAGTGAATAAAGTTCTTGAAGTGGTTGATAAGTGTGGAAGGGGAAAGCACTATCACGAAAAGACCACTACTTCAAGTCGCATTAGATATGACCAATCTGGAGAGTGCACTTAGAATAGCACTCAGAAGTTCTAGAGCTGGTGTGGACATTATAGAGGTAGGAACACCCCTTATAAAGAGTGAGGGTGTTAGAAGCATCAAAATCATCAAGACAGCATTACCTGAAAAGCCCATAGTAGCTGATATGAAGATAGTAGATGCAGGATCGCTAGAGACAGAGCTAGCTATCAGTGCAGGAGCAGATATAGTAACGGTAATGGCTCTCTCTGATATAAGTACAATAAAGTATACAGTCGAAACAGCTAAATCCTTAGGAGGTAGGGTCATGATCGATATGATGAATGTATCCAATCCATTAAGCAGGACTAGGGAAATACTCGATGTCTGTAAACCCGATATTCTCTGCATTCATAGAGGAATAGATGTACAAAGGAAGTATAGGAGTATAGATTCCATGGTTATGGAAGTTCGTAGACTTAAGAATACGTTTGATATAAAAATAGCAGTTGCAGGAGGCATCGATGAGAGTACAGCACCTATATTAGCGAGAGCAGGTGCGGACATCCTTATAGTTGGAAGAGCTATAACTACATCTACCGATATAGAGGGAAAGGTCAGAAGTATTCTTACGAGTATGAGTAGGTTAGGGTGAAATATATGAAGATTCTTGTAGATTCCAAGGTGCTAGAGAAGATAATATCCTATGCTAAAGCTCAGTGCGATAACTTATGTCCCGAGGTGAGAGATCCAGAAACCTGTGTATTGTTAGTAGAACTGTGTAAAGTGCTTAAAGTACAGGGACCTCCATGTATAAAGGACTATGGAGGGTTTAGTGAGGAAGTATTTAAGAAATTAATAGTGGACATAGAGAAGAGACATGATCTAAGTATCCAAGAATTTCTAAAAATGATGAAGGTTAAAGGCCCCTCTAATCTACAGGAGCAGATAGATGAAATAGACGGAAAATTCGCACTTGAAGTATTGAAAGTGTATAGAGAGTATAGACAGAACAGAGATCTGATAGTCAAACTGGAGGACTAATAAAAGTTCATATCCGCTAAGATATAGTGATTCAAATAGATTGGGAGAAAGTAAAGTTTATAGTAGAGCTATGCTTTTCTCTGCTGAGATCGAGAATAAGGTTATGGAGTATGGTACTCTGTGTCTTTGTGATAGGTCCTGCTGGCTCCGGTAAGAGTACATTTGTAAAGGAGTTCTCAGAATACCTAGATGACTTCGAGATTTCCAATGTTAAGGTGAATATGGATCCAGCAGTAGATAAGTTACCATATGATCCGGATGTTGATATAAGGGACTATGTAACAGCAAGTGAACTAGAGGAGAAATTAGGACTAGGACCTAATGGAGCAATAATCGCAGCCACGGATCTTTCTGTGAACTACCTTAGAGATGTGAAGAATAATATAATGAGTATGAACCCTGGGTATGTGCTAGTAGATACTCCTGGACAGATGGAATTATTTACGTTTAGGTCTTCGGGAGCAGAGATAATCACACAAATAGCTGAAGAGAGATCATGCATACTTTTTCTACTGGATTCTGCACTCGTAGCAATGGCCTCTACATTTACATCATCTATTCTACTCTCTATATCAGTATACTACAGATTCAACTTACCACAGATAATATTACTCAATAAAATAGATTTAATGAATGAAAATGAGATAGAAAGAGTCATAGAATGGATAAGCTATCCTGATAAGCTGCTTACAGATCTAAGAAGTGAAGGAACCTCTACTATAGTACAGTTAAATGAGACAATAGTTCAGGCTATAGCCGATTTTATGACTACATTCAATACCATCCCTATATCGGCTAAGTATAGGAGAGCATTTGAAAATGTCTATGCCAAGCTTCAACAGATATATGTCGGAGGAGAAGATTACGTTACACTACCACCATAACAACATGTTTTTATCATAGGTGTAATTGAAAGATTAGGTGAGAAGAGCTGAGAAAAGAAGCTCAAAGTATACTACAAAAAGTACTAAGCGAAGGAAGGAAATTCCTCCTGGAGCCTGAAGCAAAGACCTTATGCTCCATCTACACTATTCCTGTTACAGTATTTAAAGTAGCCAAAAGTCCAGAAGATGCTGTTCTTTTCGCTAAGAAGATAGGATTTCCGGTAGTTATGAAAATAGTTTCCCCTGATATAATCCATAAGACAGATGTTGGAGGAGTCATCTTGAATATTCATAGTGAGGAAGAGGTCTTAAGATCATATAAACAGATTCTAGAGAATGTAAAGAGGAAAGTACCGAAAGCAAGAGTTTACGGTATACTAGTAGAGGAGATGGCTAAACCCAGTATCGAGGTCATAGTAGGCTGTATAAAGGATAGACAATTTGGACACGCTATAATGTTTGGGCTCGGTGGAGTGTTTGTAGAAGTTCTCGAAGACATAACCTTTAGGATAGTACCCATAACAAGGTACGATGCTGAAGAGATGATAAGAGAAGTAAAGGGTTATAAGGTGTTAAAAGGTTACAGAGGATTTAAAGCTGATATAGACAGTATAGTAGAGGTACTACTCAAAGTATCCGAGATGGTATCGGATATAGGGATAATAAATCAGCTGGATCTTAACCCCATATATGTATATGAGAGGGGGGCTAAGGTAGTTGATGCAAGAATAATACTCGATTAAAGTAAAATCTCTCTATCTCTCTAATCCCTTAGGAAACCTCACTTCCGATAGAATGCTCATGGTAGCCATCTGTTTAATTGAATCAAATATCCCTAAATTATATTAAGGCAGTAAAAGTAATGAGATTGATCATGCTGAGTAAAGTCGAGCTGGAGCAGAAGCTAAGAAGCCTTAGAATAGAGTTAGAGAATCTTATAAAAAAGGCCGAAGAGGTAAGAATTGAAAGAGATGAGCTTAATGACAGGGTCAGAGAGATAAATGCTATTATAAGAGAGAAGAGGGAGGAGTTAAGGGCCTGTATTGAAAGCACAAAAAAGATAAGAGAACAGTTAAAATTGGAGAAAAAGAGATTATCTGAACTCAGAAGTAAGAAGAGATTTCTACTGTCCGAGCTTAAGAAGCTTAAACAAAAAAGAGTAGAGCTCATCAGAAAGAAGAATACTCTCACATCTATAGTAAATCCTAGGAAGGTAAGCGAGGATAGACTCAGAGTTCAACTAGAGGCGCTTAAGTGGAAGTATCAGACCACACTACTTAACCCTTATGAAGAGAAGGTAATTCTTAATAAAGTAGAAAAACTTGAGAAAAAGCTCAGATACTTAGAAAGTATACATGAGATAGATAAAGAACTAGAGAAAGTGTATAGAGCTATAAATAGCAGAGTAGAAGAGCTAAAGAAAATAAATGAAAAACTATCAGAGGTGAATGAGACAGTATCAAAATTGGTAGAGAAGCTTAAAATGCACAGTAGTAACATAGATGTTCTTAAAAGGGAATTAGAAGAGATCTACAGTGGTAGAGAGATGTTAAAAAGCAGAGCAGATGAGAGGCATAAAGAGTATGTAAATCTTATGAAGAAGGTAAGAGAACTTAAGCGTAAAGTTGACGATATGAACTTTCTCTTAAAGGCCTACGAGAAGACAGAGAAAATAGCTAAAGAGAGAGAATTGAAGAGGAGACTGGCTGAGGAAGTGTACCGTAGATATATTAGGGGGGAGAGAATATCACTGAATGAACTGAAATTACTTATTGAACTTGGTATGATATAAGCCAAAAATAGTAGGAGAATATCTGAAAATTAGAATAACATAGAGTTTATTACTGAAGATGGCTTATAGTTACTAAGCCAGAGAAAGGTGTTCAGGAAGTGGAGCGAAAGCTCAGAAGACTATTGATACTTTGTGTTGACAGAGATGATGATGTAGGTAGGACTATAGGGGTATCTACACCTATAATAGGATACCAGAATATACTTAACATAGCTACGAGATATGCGATAAGCAATCCCGAAGACTCTGACGCCAATGCTATGTTCGCAGCCTTACAGATTTATGAGAAACTATCAAAATCCATAGGTAAAGGAAATGTAGAGGTAGCTCTACTAGCTGGAACAGCTAGTGAGGGGATAGAAGCTGATATAAAAATAACATCAGAGTTAGATGTAGTTCTGAGCACATTTAATGCTGATAGTGCTATACTAGTTTCAGACGGACCTACTGATGAGCAAGTTTTACCAGTGATACAATCAAGAATACCTGTTATCTCTGTAAGAAGAGTTGTAGTACAGCAATCACGTGGAGTTGAAGAATCTTTTGTCCTCATGACAAGATACCTCAAAAAACTCTTCGAAGAAGAGAGATATAGGAGATATGTACTAGGAATTCCAGGAATCCTAGCACTACTATATGCCATAATGATAAAACTTGGCGCATCAGTTCAGGATATATGGATATGGAGTACAGCAATAATAGGATTAATGCTACTAATAAAGGCCTACTCATTAGATGAGAGAATAGTTAAATTATACAATAGTGCACCCATATCCTTCATAGCAGTAGTGGTCTCTATATTGATCATAGCTTTAGATGTAGCACTGATTACGAGTAGAGAGAAACTTCAAGTAAACATATATGATCCCACCTCCATAGTCAAAATATTGGCCCTAAATCTAGGGGGTCCACTATATTCCATAGATCTATTGATTATAGCAGCACTATTTATCCTAGGTGGAAGAATAGTAGAGGCTATGCTCTCGGAAACCTCTAGAACACATAGAAAGGATATATTACTCTTCACTTTTCTAGCATGTGCTAGACAATCTATATTTGAAGGGTTAAAGATAATCCATGGAAGAGGGGATCTAATGTACATGCTATACTGGCTAGGTATATCCTTCATGGTGACAGCTCTAGTTGGCGGAGTCTTTGTAATAAGGAGTAAGATAGTTAAGAGTCTCCAATGACAAGGTATATCATTCTTCTTACAGGAGAACATCCTACTATACCCATTGCTGAAATTAGAGCAATATTGCAAGGTCATAGAATAGGTTTATTTGAAATCTATGATCAAGTAGTGAGACTTGATACATCTCAAGACCTTTGTAAAGAGATAGCAGAGAGGTGCGCATATGTAAGAGCATGTTATAGAGAAGTATTCATGTGCAAGGCGGAGCTAGATACTATACTAAAGTATCTTAGGAGAGTGGATTTTACTCCACTTATACACAATCGTAGTTTTGCAGTCCGAGTGCTTAGAATAAGAGAGTACTCTAAAGACCTCAGCACAGTTCAACTTGAGAAGAAGATAGGTGCTTTTCTCAAGGAGAGGTTCAAAGCAAAAGTCGATTTGAAATCTCCTAATGTGCTTTTACAGGGGATACTGACAAGTGATATCTTCCTCCTAGGAATACTTATGATCACCTCAAGGAGAAGAGATATAATTAGAAGAGGATCCAAATACAAACCATTTACACATCCTAGCGCACTGGATCCTAGAATAGCTAGAGCTATGGTTAACATGGCCAGGATATATGAGAGAGGAGTACTATTGGATCCATTTTCAGGCACTGGTACAGTGGTTGTAGAGAGCGCAGTAATAGGCATAGAGAGTATAGGAATCGATATAGATCGTAGAATGATCTATGGATCTCTGAAAAATGTAGTAGAGTTCAAAGCTTACGATAAGTGCTCACTCATATTAGCAGATGCTACGAAACTACCACTTCGAGAGAACTCAATTAATGCCATAGTAACAGATCCTCCTTATGGAAGATCAGCGTCCACATACGGATATGAACCCTCAAAACTCATAGAAAATCTACTCTATAGCTCTGTAAGGGTACTAAAGAAGGGGGGTATTATAGTCCTAATGCATCCTAAAGAGTACTTCAGACAAGTGAGACGTACACCCCTAAGAGTACTTGAAAAACATGTTATAGAAGTTCACAGTGGACTTACTAGAGTGATAAGCATTCTCAAGTATCAAGAACTAAGTAAAGAGGGCAACCAGACAGTAAGTGAAACTAGTTTGTTCTAATTACTTATGAAATCGGAGTATAGCCCAGATCTTCATTAATAACGATCATTTCTGCTCCTCTCAGTGTATTTTTAGAGAAGTTGAAAATAGCTACACTATAGAATAGATGAGGATATACCTCCATCGGAAACGTGTGGCGGGCTAAAAGATCTCAGTATAGACTATGATTTAATAGCAATAGGTACACGCTGAAATCTTTAGGATTAAGAGATATACTATTAAGAGGTAGTACTTAACATACAATACTTTTTCTTGGATAGTGTAAAGTATTAAAATCACAGTTATGGTTAGGAGAGTGTGATAGTCGAAGTACATTTCTTAGGTACTGGAGGAGTAATGCCTACTCGACGTAGAATGCCAGTATGTATAGTCGTCAGGATAAAAGGATGGTGTATACTGCTAGAGTGTCCTGAGAACTGTCAGCTCTACTTTACTCAAGATGGTATAGGAATAAACAAGCCACTAGTAATCCTGATATCTCATCTTCACGCGGATCATATACTAGGATTACCTGGATTACTACTGAGTATGAGCATACTGGGTAGAGAGAGAGTAGTAACAGTAGCAGGGCCTAAAGGATTAAGTGAATTCCTAGAAAATATGTTCAATATAATGAGAACAGGAACAGAGTATGAGCTTCGAATTAAAGAACTAGTAGAAAAAGAGGAAACAGTACTAGATAGCGATGAATACATTATCAGGGCTGTACTTGTGAGACATACACTTCCATCCTATGCCTTCTTTATCGAATGTAAAGAGCTTAGAGGGGAATTCGATGTAGAAAAAGCACTAAAATTGGGAGTACCTAAAGGTCCTTTATGGAGAGCATTAAAGATGGGCAGAACTGTAATATTACCTAGTGGCAAAACTATCAAACCAGAAAACGTGATAAAAGGACTTAGGAAGGGAATAAAAATAGCCTATAGCAGTGATACTAGACCTTCCGCAGAGTTAATAGAACATTCAAGAGGAGCTGATATGCTTATTCACGAAAGCACTCATCTACTATATAATTATAATCTAGCTTTTGAAGGAGGACACTCTACAGCATTTCACGCAGCTGAAGTGGCATCAGCAGCTGAAGTATCCAAACTAGTGCTAGTACACTTAAGCCCTAGATATCAGAATAACATAGAGGAATTCAAAAAAGAGGCATCACAAATCTTTAAGGGA
>QMRW01000040.1 GCA_003650785.1 Thermoprotei archaeon
AATAGCTATGGCACTATTAGGATCTATATAGCTACCGAAAGCTCCACAGATGTAGACTCTGGTAACATCATATACAGATAATCTCATTTTCTTCAGTAGAACAGCTATAGCTGCACAGGCAGCAGACTTAGAATCTATAAGATTAGCTATATCCTTCTCTGTGATCACAATATCCCTACCTATACCACTCTCTTCTCTAGGCACTACTACGTACTCATAACCATCGTAGCCTTCTCTTATGTATGGGGATTTTAGTTTTCTATTTATTTTTCCTAGGCTATCTATGAGCCCATGTCTGAACATCTCACTAAGTAGATCTATAAGACCCGAGCCACAGATACCTTTGGGTTTAATGTTTCCAATTACAGTGTACTTAGCTTTTAAAGTCTTGGGATCTATTCTAACCGACTCTATAGCTCCTTCAATAGCCCTTATACCGAATCTTATACCCCATCCCTCAAAGGCAGGACCTGCAGCAGCAGTTGTTGAAAGAAACCATCCCTCACTACCAAGGATTACCTCTACATTAGTTCCTATATCTATAAGGAGTGAGATCTCCGACGACCTATACATTCCCGATAATAGAACGTCACCTATAGCATCTCCACCTAGGAATCTACTTACACATGGTAAGCAGTAGACTTGGGCATGAGGGTTTATCTTCAATCCTAGACTACTAGCCTTCAGGACGAAGGGTTCTCTTTTAACCTCTGCATCTGTCTCTAGCAGTGGAGCTGGATCTGTGCCTGTGAAAAGATAGGTCATTACAGTATTTCCAGCTACGCACGCATCGTATATTTCTAAAGGCTTTACTCCATATTTAAGAGCTAATCTCCTAATCAGTTTATTTATAGTGTTAACTACGGCTTTCTGAAGTGTGACCAGTCCATTCTCTCTTTCAACAGCATAGGATATCCTGGAGATTACATCTTCTCCATACATAAGCTGTCCATTGTACTCAGATGAATATCCTAGGATCTTTCCAGTAATTAGATCGACTAAGTATACTACGATTTTAGTAGTCCCTATATCTACAGCTATTCCGAACATTCTATTTCTAGTATCCCCTTTCTCAATGTCCATTACCTTAGTTTTTCTATGCTTAAGTAAAACAAGAGTACAACCGTTTCTACAGCAATCTACAGGTGCTTCCAGCTTACTATAGAGTTCTGTGGGAAGTGAATATAGGGTCATTCTTAAATCCTCTACTAATGATCTCTCCAACTCTGTTTTCGATTTCATATAGATCTTTTTCACTGCTGGTTGTGGTATGACTTCTGGTATTAATGCATCTGTTTGTATCCTCTGACCCTCTATTCTGGTCTCTGGGGGAATGAATACTTCACAATCAGTAAGACAGCGGGATAGACAAGCTAGTACACATCCCTCCTTGAGCTCCTCATCTGTGAGGAGTCCTTCCTTTGGATCATACCTAAAGTCGACTTTACCCTTTATGACAATTACCTTACACTTTCCACACTGTCCCTTCCCACCACATATACTTCTTATGCTTATTCCCGCTAATCTAGTTGCTTCGAGGAGATTAGTACCTGTCTGAACTTTTACTCTCCTACCGTAGGGTTGGAAAGTGACTGTTATTTTTGACATTTCCCTTCCCGAGGCCAATCCAGTTGATTATTCTTTCATGCTTATTTAAGCATTACCTAGTAATGTCTATTTATGTGGGATAACTATTCTAGTTGAGAATAGCAAATAAAAAAATACTAGTACTCTACAGCTATTCTTTTGCCCTCTTCAGCTGCCTTTAGTATAGCATCACATACTACAGCACATCTATATCCATCCTCAAAGGTAGCTCCGTAGGGCCCTACATCCTTATCGTTTACAACACAGTCGAGGAAGTGATGTAGCTCGTTTACAAAAGTATGCTCCCATCCCAGAATATGACCGGGAGGCCAGTAGTACTCAATGAAAGGATGTGCTGGGTCTGTTACTATTATCTCATGCCATCCTTCTAAGTATTTTCTCTCATCGGGTTCTACTACGTAGACTCTTAGTTCATTTAGTCTCTCTAGGTTAAACTCTATGGATCCCTTCTCGCAGTTGATCTCAAAGTTGTTATAGTTCTTTCTTCCTGTAGCGAAGCGGGATGCTTCAAGAGTTCCAATAGCACCGTTTTCGAATTCTACAGTAGCCGAGAAGGCATCCTCTACAGTTACCTTACCTTTTTTAGTAGGATCTTCTGGTAGAGGTCTCTCCTCTATGAATGTTCTCGTAACTCCTGTAACTGCTGTGATCTCACCTACTAGAAACCTGGCTAGGTCTATGATATGGCTTCCAAGATCACCTAGAGGCCCACTACCTGCGTATTCTTTTCTGAGTCTCCATACTAGTGGGAACTCGGGACTAACTATCCAGTCCTGTAGGTACCTAGCTCTAAAGTGGAAGACTCTACCCAGAATCCCCTCTTCTAGTATCTTTTTAGCTAATCTTACAGCAGGAACAAATCGATAGTTGAAGGCACACATAGTCTTGACCTTAGCTTTTTTCGCTACATCTCTCATTTCTCTTGCTTCTATGGAGTCTCTGGCTAGTGGCTTCTCACATACTACATGCTTACCAGCTTCTACGGCCTCAATACAAGGATCTTTATGCATGTAGTTAGGAAGGCAATTATCGAGTATCTCTACCTCTGGATCCCTAATTACTTCTCTCCAATCCGTAGTATACCTCTTAAATCCATATCTAACCATGGCATCCTTCACTCTTTCTTCATGTCTACCATATACTATTATCAATCGAGGAATTGCTGGAAGTGGCCAGAAGAATATAGGAAGGTCTGTCCATGCATGGCTGTGAGCTTTCCCCATGAAAGCATATCCTAACATGCCTATACCTATCTCTTTATTCATAAGTCGATCACCAGATATTGTAGTAAGTTATACTTTTAACCTTTAACATGACTAATAGTTTTTACTCCGAGGTAGATACTTAGTAAGTGTAACCCCTCAGTTGTATATCTCAAAGTTAAAATATAGTACAAGTAGACTAATCTATAATGGTGAGGATTAAAACTCTAAGCCTAGTATTAGCAATAGCTCTAATCGCTACACACCCTAACATAACAACTACTCAACCCATAGTCAAGGTTTATATTTTCGGTATAAAGGGATGTGAGCTCTGTGATAAGCTCTACAATAACATCGTAGATATAGTAGGTAGTGAGAATGTAGTGTTCTACGATATTTCTACTGTAAATATCAGTAGGAGGAGGGAAATTGTAGGTGCTCTCTCCTTGATTCAACAACTACTATCCATCAGTCTCTCTCCCGATAGAACTCTTCTCACAGGTATATTTATAGATCATAAACTAAAGGTCATCATAATAGACTATAAGAATAAGGAAGAATGTAAGAGTATTTTTAAACGAATCCCTAGAGAAGGAATACTTGTAGTAGGGGATAGAGATATTCTAATCACTAACAAGTCTCTTGAGAGAACTCTAGCCAGGCTCTTCACGAATCCTGAGATCAGTATTAAGACTACCGTTGAGGGAGAGAAGATGAGATACAACATATTCCCTATGGTCTTAATTTGTGCGGCTATCGATTCAGTGAACCCATGTACCTTTGCTATCTTCACAGGATTACTATTAACCACACTCTACAGTATAGGTAGGAAGAAGATGATAACTACAGGAATTTCGTTCGTCCTAGGTATCTATCTTAGCTACTTCTTAATTGGACTTAATCTAGTACAAGTATTAGCTATATATTCATTGAAGTATATAGTAGCCTGTTTAGCTATGATCATGAGTGCATACCTATTATACGTAGGTATGAGGGGGGACTCACCTTGCCCACTTCCAAATCCTATTAGAAGTATTCTCACAAGAATGTTTTACCCCGGAATGACAAGTATAGTATCCACATTTCTTATGGGTACTGTTATAGCGATTTCATTACTACCATGTACTAGTGGTCCCTACTTAATCGCATTGACACTACTAGGAAACCTATCCCTTATTGATACTCTTATGATACTTATGATCTATAACTTCGTGTTTATAATACCACTACTAGCTATCCTAGCGACTGCCGTAAGTCTGCGCAAAGTCGTAGAAACACTTAAACTTAGAAGAATCAAGTATGTCAGAATACTAAATATAATTGAGGCTGTACTCCTGACTTCTTTAGCACTATACGTACTGTTGCACTAAGTTCTATTTATCTTGACAACCTTCATACTAGAGTCTGAGAATTAGAGCTATTCACCTCTCTACTTAGTTAACTCGAAATTCGAAAATGTATTCCATGGGAACAATTTACTTTTTACTCATTAACTTCTCATCACTAATATAGCTGCAAATATGTAAAAAAATCTATAGTGTATATCTTCTAATCCAAAATAATTGTATGCTAATCATAAGGAAAAGGTTATTAAGGAGATAATTCTAGAGAATATGGGTGAATGAGAATGAGGTATAAAATAGGTGAGAGAGAAGTACAACTTTTAATGGAACTTAAAAAGAATCCACTAAACCTAAGGATCGCTGCTGCTCAAGCTGGCTTTTCCTATGCTACCGCTTGGCGTAGAATCAAGGATCTAAGGAAGTTCATAAGAATAGGAGCTCTTCCCAACTACTTTAAACTTGGACTACAGCCAGTAGTGGTACTGGTATCCGGCTATGATGTAGGAGTTGAGGATCTACTAAGAGTGGGGTATACTCGCTTAGCAACTAGATATTTCACCTCAAAAGGCTATTTATCACTCCTAGAATTCCTAATTCCAAGGAACTTAGTACATGTATTTAGAGACTACGTTAAACGAACTATGAAGGAAAGAGTGATCAAGTATATAGAGCTAGCCTGTATAAGAATGGGGCCCTCAAATCCTAGACCTGTCCTCAAGGAAATGAAAGTGGATTGGGATGAAGTAAGGAGGAGAATTGAAGAGGGAGCTAGAAAAGAGTACAGACCATTTTACGCTCCAGGAGTTATCACATTCGATGATAAAGACCTAGCTATAATGGCCGAACTAGAGAAGGACTCTCTGGTAACCCTAAAGAGTGTTGCTAGTAAGACTAGTATGACTAAAGAACTTGTATATTATCACTATAAGAGACATATACTAGATAGAGAGTTAATAGAAGACTTCTACTTTGATGCTACACCTCCCTTCCTAGCAGAGGAGCCTGTATGGTTAGTACTGTGTAACTTTATTAAACCTGAGTACATAAACCCCTTCGTAGATCAACTAAGAGAGAACCTCTTTGTCAAAGAGACTATAATCTCGGGCATGGGAGATCTCGTACTAGTAAGAGTACAGACACCTTGTAGAGAACTCTATGGAATAGTCAAGATATGTTGTGACTTTGTGAATAAGGGAGTCCTAGAGAGCTTCGAATACTTGATACAGGATGCTGAGTACGAAAAGACATTCCCACTACCCTGTGAAATGTATAAAGAAGGAGAATGGATACCTGGACCTAGACTTGAGGAACTAGTAAGAGCATAGTCGAACAATTACTCCTTAGATCGAAATTTCACTATCTAAGCTCACTAGCAAAATAATAAAACTTTTTTCTTTTCCAATCCTATCCTTTCATCTCACACGTAGCCTAGAGCACATTAGGAATATTATTCTAAAGGGAAACATAATATAAAGCCGAGAACATAACTAGATCTAGGTGAACTACTTCCTATGTTTAGTGAGAAAGAGTTGAAAAGAGAGATCATTAGAGTAATGAAGGTACTATATGAGAGAGAACTTATTTCAGCACTAGGTGGTAATGTAAGTGCTAGAATGCCTAACTCCAAGGAAATATGGATTACCCCTAGTGGAATATTCAAGGGAGATCTTCATGAGGAAGATCTTGTCAAAATAGATCTAGAGGGAAATATAATAGAGGGGTTCATGAGACCATCTATTGAATGGCCACTTCATGTAGCTATATATAAAAAGCGTCCAGATGTCAATGCTGTGGTACATGCTCACAATCCTGTGACTACAGGTTTAGCTATAGCAGGAATAGAACTTGAGCCTATAACAGTAGAAGCAGTTATCACTCTTAGGAAAGTACCAATAGTCCCCTATGCGTATCCAGGAACGGATGAGTTGGCAGAGCTGGTTGCTAAGCACATCGAAGGAGCAAGAGCACTAGTTCTTCAAAACCATGGAGTTATAGGTGTAGGATATAATCTTGTAGAAGCAGAGACTATAGTAGAGACTCTCGAAGAAGTAGCACTTACCCAATTTGTAGCTATGTTAGCTAGTGGAAAGAAGAAATTGAGGCTAATCCCGTATAGAGATAGAGAACTAGCTACACGGCTATACAGGATGTAGTGATGGATATGAAGGAAAAATGGTTCAGCTATGCTGGACAAATTATAAGAGTAGATCTCTCCAGGAGTAAGATTAGAATAGAGGACCTAAAGGAAGAAGATGTAGAATATTTTCTAGGAGGCCAAGGGATAGCAACTAAAATCCTCTTTGAAGAGCTAGATCCTCATATAGATCCTCTCTCGCCTGATAATAAGCTGGTATTCATGACAGGAGCATTGACAGGTACTATGGTACCCGGTGCCTGTAGAGCTATTGTTGCCGCTAGATCCCCTCTCACCATGGGTTGGGGTGAAGCTCACTTTGGTGGATTTTGGGGACCAGAGTTGAAACGGGCAGGTTATGACGGTATAATTATAGAAGGGAAATCTAAAGATCCCGTATACCTCTTTGTCTACAATGATAGAGTGGAAATAAGAGATGCTAGTAAGCTATGGGGTCTTATGACATCTGAAACTGAACGTAGTCTTAAAAGTGAGCTCAAAGACAATGACTTTAAAATAGCGTGCATAGGCCCTGCTGGGGAACGATTAGTGAGATACGCCTGTATAATCAGTGGAGAAAGAGCTGCAGGTAGAACTGGCATGGGTGCTGTCATGGGCTCTAAGAATCTTAAGGCTATAGCCGTAAAGGGGACAGGTGAGATTGAGGTTAAAAATCCAGATAGACTGAAAAGAGATGTAGCTAGGCTGTATCCTTTGATTATGTCTTATCCTCCTACTCAAATACTCTCTTCCTATGGAACCAATGGAGAAATGCTATCATTCTATAAGTATGGAGACGTCCCTATAAAGAACTTTACCAAAGGGGAGTGGGACGGAATCGTAAGGATAGAAGGTAAGAATATAGTCAAAAAGTATTTAGTAAAGCATAAAGCCTGTTTTTCATGTCCAATAGGATGTTGGAAGCACGTTAGAATAGATGAGGGAGAGTTTAAGGGTACTGAGGGAAGGGGACCAGAATACGAAACAGCAGCATCATTAGGTGCACTCTTGCTAAACGACAATTCGGAGTCCTTGATATATCTCGAAAAATTATGCAATGATATAGGTATAGACACTATATCTACAGGAGTAACCATTGCATGGGCCTTCGAGGCCTTTGAGAGAGGAATTATAACAGAGGGGGATACAGGTGGTCTAAAACTCAAATGGGGAGATTATAAGCTGATAATTGAACTAGTTAAGATGATAGGGACTAGAAGGGGATTCGGTAAGCTTCTTGGTGAAGGATGCTACAGGGCTGCTAAGACTATAGGGAGAAATTCTATAGAAATTGCTATGCATGTAAGAGGACTTGAAATACCCATGCATGATCCTAGGGCATTTAAGGGTATGGGATTACAGTATGCTACTTCAAATAGGGGTGCATGTCATATGCAGGGCTTCTTTCTCAGAATAGAACAAGGTGAAAGAATACCAGACTTAAAGATCTATAGAAGGATCAATAGATTTGATACTAAGGGAAAGGGATGGATGGTAGCTGTGATAGTGGACTGGCATGAAGTCCTAGACGCTTTAGGTCTATGTAAGTTCGTACAAATATATCCAGGACATGTAGCTGGTTTCTACTCGATAGCTACTGGCTACATAAAAAGAGTTAGAGATCTACTGCTAGTAGGTGAAAGAATTTACAATTTGAAGAGAATGTTCAATATAATATGTGGTATGGGAGGAGAATACGATAAATTACCAGGACGATTCCTTAAGGAGCCCTTAAAGGAAGGAGGTGCTAAGGGGCAAGTTGTAGAATTAGATGAAATGCTCAGAGAATACTATGAATACAGGAAGTGGAATAGTCATGGTGTACCTACTCTTGAAAAATTAGAGGAGCTGAATATAAGATCACTCGTCGAGAAGAAGGTCAGAGAACTAAACCTCAAGATCCACTTCAATTGAATATAATCTTTCGAAGATGCTACATCCCTCTTTCTATACATTATAGATTCTTCTTCAAAGGATACCTGCTAATCCTTATACCATTATCCAATGATCAGTCCTCTAGTAGCTTCTACACACTCGTGTAGACAGATGGATTTGAATGAATAAGGTAATCGAGAAATATATTAAGACACTTTGAGGAGTACTTATTGGGATGTCATATGAGCCTCGAGTTAGATGGATTTAAGTACCTATTCATAGGTGGTTTTATACTTATAGTGGCAGGTATACTGCTTGTCACTATAGGCTCTATACTTCCAATAACTGAACTAAGAACGAGTGGTGCTGTAGTAGTATTCATAGGTCCCATACCCCTAATCTTTGGATGGGGAGCCTACTCATGGATTCTAATATTGATATCTATTTTAATAGTAATAGTAATGATCCTGATAATATACCTGATGTTTAAGAGGTTCTACTATGGAGGTAGAGGTGAAGTATAGAGTCTCTAGTCTAGAAGAGATTGAGAAGAGGTTAAAGAAGTTAGGAGCAAAATTCTTGGGTGAGTTTAGGGAGACTGATATATACTTCCAGCATCCATGTAGAAACATGGCTAGAACAGATGAAGCTCTAAGACTTCGAGTTGTTAATGGAGAGTGTGAATTTACCTATAAAGGTCCAAGGTCTAGTATTGGAATTAAGTCTAGAGAGGAAATTACAGTTAAGATAGATAGTGTCGATAGGATGCTAGAGATTCTCAGTAGACTAGGATTTAGATCTATAGCCAGACTCACTAAGCTCAGATGTAAATATGTCCTTAATAATTGCGTTATCTCTTTAGATCAGATTGATAACTTAGGATCCTTCGTAGAGATTGAGGTATTAGATGAGGTGGAAGATCCTTTAAAAACTATACTTGACACGATAGAACTACTACAGCTAAAGGGAGCTGTTATAGAAAAAACCTATCTAGAACTACTACTAGAAGATAATGAGAATATATGAAAAACTCTAGGAGAAGAAATGAAAGAAGAGATCAAGGAAGTAAGTCTATAGTCTCCAGGATAGATGAGGTAATAGAGAAATACCTCAGAGAGACCTCATGGGATGTAAGGGAGAATGCAAATACCACTAGATCGTATAGTGATTTCATAGGATATACATTCAATTCCCTACTATCCGACTACTCTTTACTCTCTAAATATTTACCGATTGAAGCTGTGAAGATGCATTTCGATGGAGATATACACATACATAAGCTACCGCATAGTCTCTGGGTGCCCTACTGTATCGGTTGGAACTATGGTAAAATACTAAAACTGGGACTAAGAACACCGACTATACAATCTAATCCAGCAAAACATCTCAGTACAGCCGTATCTCATCTAATTAATTTCTTCTACATGGCATCCCAAGAATGGACTGGGGCTCAAGCAACCTCAGCTATAGACCTCTACATGGCACCCTTCGTAAAATATGATAAGTTAGATTATACAGCAGTAAAACAGTGTATTCAAGGAATGTTCTTTGAGCTAAACTATCCTAGTAGATTAGGATATCAGGCTGTTTTTACTAATATCACGATAGTACTAGATACTGTGAATAATTATCTGGAGAGTGAGGCCATAGTTGGAGGAAAAATTGTAGGATCACTAGGAGACTTCATAGACCAGGCTATTCTTGTGGCTAGAAGTATATTCGATCTCCTCCTAGAAGGAGACGCTATAGGTCAACCCTTCACATTCCCTATAACAACCATGACTGTAACAAGGAAATTTGACTGGAATGGAAGGAG
>QMRW01000041.1 GCA_003650785.1 Thermoprotei archaeon
GAAGTGTAGAGAGGCCCTAAGTAGGAAGAATTACTATCAGGCTAGAGGGCAAGCTATAATGGCTTGGTTAGCTGAGAGAAATGCATACATAAACTTAAGATACTTAACACTCGATGCCTCCTACAGTACTGTATTTTTCTTACTATTATCAATACCCTTCTCCTTCCTTATGGAGAGACTTATATTCAATTATGAGGATCTAAAGAAGAGAATAAAGGCTATTACACTAATATCACTCCTAGTAATGTTCTTCATGTATCTCAATCATCCGGGCTTCTCCCTAGTATCTAACATACCCTTAATAGCAATAGCTTTCATGATGATGATATTAACAATCTTCCCCCTTCTTATAATCATTAACCATGCCGTTGGTGCTATAAAGGAACTCAAGATACGCATCCTAGGTAAGCACTTCCTAGAACTGGATAAACTTAGTGCACTAGTACTAGCTACTTCACTTGGTATTAGAAATCTCAGAAGGAGATATCTAAGAACTACTTTAGTACTTATCTCAGTAGTGGTGGCGACAACAGCTTTTGTCTCCATGATAGGTATCTCAGCTAGTAAATATGTCTCTACAATAGATAGCTACGTATTAGATCAAGCCTATGAGGGAATATTAATAAGGCAACTCCTACCTGGTAGTCCATTACCACCACTATTGGCTGAACAGCTTAGAACTGTATATAGTGAGTATATTGAGGAGGTCGTACCAGTCTACATATTCTATCCCTCTGGAGAGAAGATAATGATAATACAGCGTAGAGGTATGATTATAGGACCCACAGCTATAGTTGGTCTTCATCCAATAGACTTCAAAGTACTGCCAGTATTTAGAGAGGAGGCTATTAGGAATGCTATCTTTACAAGCGGTTCTAGAGGGTTTTTAAGTCCTGATGAAATGACATGTATCATACCGACACATATAGCTAAGGAGCTCGGAGTAGGACTGGGTGATCAGATCTCAATACTAGGTGTAAAGCTTAAGGTTGTGGGAATATTCAGAGATGAAGCATCTCAAGCCTACCTAAGCTACCTAGACCTAGATAAGTTCCCCTTTACAGCCTTCTCTAGAGAACAGGAGATGACGGGAAGATTAACAGTTCGAGCCATGGTTCCAGAGGATCCTAGTCAAGTAATATTCGTGCCTACAGAGGTAGCTAAGATGATAGGAGGTAATGTCTATGCTATAAGAATAATACCTAAAGATCCAAATGCTACAGTAAAAATAGCTAGAGAAATTGCGACGGTCTTTAATTATCGTGTATACTGCTCGATAAAAGAAGGAGATAAATACAGAGTACTACAATTAGCTACAGTAACTGTTCAACAGGTAGTAGGTCAAGAGGCTATTATACCAGCTATAATACTCCTATCAACAATACTTAGTTCCATACTTGGAGCAGTACATGAGAGACGCAGAGAAATAGGTATTCTTAGCTCCATAGGTCTCTCGCCAATACAAGTAGCTGGTATGTTCCTTGCTGAGTTCACAGTTCTCTCAGTAGCTGGTGCCTTCTTGGGATACATGGCTGGTATAACATTACCTGGAATTATAGGTGGCCTCCCCATAAATGCGGGCTCCGTATGGGTTGCTATAGCGGTAGCTCTCTCAATACTAGTGACTCTACTAGCAACTGCATATCCTGTCAGGCATGCTTCTAGACTAGTCACTCCCTCTCTAGAGAGAAAGTGGAGACTGGAGACTATATCTATTCGAAGAGGCGATACTTTCATAATTAGGATACCGTTTGTGATAAAACATGAAGAAGTAGGTGGTGCACTACTTTATATCAAGGAGTACTTGGATATATACAGAGGAGAGGAGGGGCCATTTACAATAGATGAAATGGAGTACCGTGAGGAGAGTCTACCAGAGGGTAAGGTAAGGAGTCTGAAGATGAAGATGAGAGTTAAACCCTTCGATTGGGGTGTAGTTATGGAGAGTAAGCTGGATGTTCAAACCATTAAGGGGAGTAGTACTTGGATACTTACAATAAACAGACTCAGTGGTGCAGAGCATGTATGGCTTAGAGGAGTGAGAAAGCTAACCGATATTATTAGAAAGCAACTTCTAATGTGGAGGGGGCTTAAACCAACAGAGAGAGAAGAATATATAAAAAGAGCTCTATAGTAATTAAAGCTCTAGCTTTTCTCCTGGTTCCAATATTTTCACTTTAACCTCTGGAGAGTATCTCATGACAATTTCGCTGAATTCTCTAGGATCTCTAACTATAGCCGGGAATGTACCATAGTGCATTGGGATAGCTATTTTAGGCTTTATCAGTGATACCATCTTAGCAGCTTGAAGTGGATCCATAGTATAAACACTTCCTATAGGCACTAGCGCTACATCTATTCTGTACATATCTGCATACTGTCCTATATCAGACAGAAAACCAGTATCACCAGCATGGTAGATTGATACTTTAGAGCCTATGATTATAAATCCCAGAGGAGTTCCATGAAGCGAAGAGTGGAAAGCCGGAGTAGCTACTATCCTTATACTTTCGGTCTCTACCACTCCTCCCACATTCACTCCTAGGGTCTTCTTTACACCCTTTTCTTCGGCGAGGCATGTGATCTCGTATACAGAGATTAGTAATGCATTTGTCCTCCTACAGATATCAATAGCATCTCCTAGGTGATCGTGGTGATCGTGTGTTACTAGCACTATATCCACTTTCTCCAAATCTTCGGGCTTTATGGGAGCTTTAGGATTATCTCTTAGCCATGGATCTACTACTATGTACTTTCCATCTATATAGAGGAGGAAGGCTGCGTGACCAAGCCAAGTCAAATAGTCCAACTTATCACCGGTGTAATTATTCGTATAATGATAAAAAAGTGTTTGTATAGGCTATCAGATATGAGGTCTACTCTCCTAGAAAAAATCATCCTATTTCTTTTCTCAATTCATCAAGAGCTCTTAGTCTTTTAACTATATTCGGATGTGTAGAGAATATCTCTATTATTCTATCGGCCAAGGTCAGCTCTCTTCTCTTAATTCTCTCTACTAGTGCTAGTTCTCTTCTACTGATAATACCGGGGGCAGTGGGTATAGAAGCTACACTCTCTACTTCTTCTATAGCTTTGTCGGGATCTGTTATGAAGAGAGCTTTGAAGCCACTAAATGAACTCACATCAAGACCACGTGCACGTAGTCTAGCAGTACTATTTACTAGTTTAGCAAGAGCTACCTGAAGTTTAAGTGCACCATCTTTCACTACACTGGCACTATGTATATCTGCATAGTACTCTCTGAGCCTGCTAAGCCCTAGTACTAGTAAGTGTAGTATATATGCTCCTACTATAGCTATAAGGCCCACGAGAAGTGCTGCTCCCGATCTCTCCTCTCTCCTCGTATAGTACATACCAGACCAGAGTAGAGATCTCCCTATGATGAAGAGAATAGCTGGAAGTAATGATGCTATCACCATCACGTGCATGTCTTTGTGAAGTAGGTGGCCTATCTCGTGTCCTATTACAGCCTCTATCTCCTCTCGATCCAGAGTATCTATAAGTCCCTCTGTTACAGCTACTCTATTACCCGTTAATGGAGATCCATATGCAAATGCATTCGGAATAGGTATTTTAGCTATCATGACCTTAGGCTTCTTAAGTCCACTTCTTAATGATATCCTCTCTACCATTTCATGAAGCCAAGAGTATCTCACAGGATCTGCCTCTTCCACCCTGTATATCATATCGATAATGTAAGGGGCTATTAACCACTGTATTAAGTTGAAGCCTACTACCAATGGCAGTAGTATTGAAAGATTCAGCACTCCTATGAAGCTTAATATTATAGTTATAAGAAGTGTTGATACTCCTATTATTAATGCTAGAGTACCTATCATACTGACATATAGTTTCACGATTCGCATAGTATCACCTTTTATTTAAGTCTACTAAGCTCAATATAAGCTTAGCTTTAGCGAAAGTTACAGTTACTTCCCTCTCTATATTCAATATTTTTCCTATAATATCATTCATATTGCACGTTATAAGTGTGTAATTACGCTCATCACTGGTCCATGTATAAGTATTGTGAGAAAGTAGCATGCTATAGCAGAGATTATGGAGTACTTTAGCTCCATTCTAGTACTGCTACTGAACATAGCGATTAGGATGACTATATTCCATAGTGTTAAAAATAATCCAATTGCTGATATACATTGACTGATCATGGGCTCTTTTAATTCAATAGCTCTCGATAGCACGTACTTAATGAGTATGTCTAAACTCATACCTTTCACACCTTTTGGTAGTACAACTACTACGTCTTTCACTCCATAGGAAAGTGATAGTATCGGAACAAGGGCAAGAGCCTCACTTATCACTCTAACTATCTGAGTATACATAGTAGCTACCCCTAGGGGTGTAGGGTATCCTCCTAATAGCTTAGCTAGAATAAGGGAGAGTGAATACATAATAGTCCAGAGAATTATGAAGGAAATTACATAGTAGAGAGAATATTTCGAGAGAGGAGGAGCGTAGGCATCTATGTAACTCTGTACTCCGACCAGATCTAGTGGACTTATACTCCTATTAACAGAATTCAGGAGAAGTGTATTATCTATTCTCTTAATTTCTAGCGTAGTTGAGAAGTTTCCATCTATTAGGAGTATTGCGAGCTTTGAGTACGCCATAGGTCTTACAAGTACATGAAGTACTATCACTAAAGACAATATCATTACTGGGCCTATGGGATCAGGAGAAATTCCTATCTCTTCAAATATTTTGAAGGGAGTTATTGGACATAATAGTATCCTCCTTATACCCATTTTTAGTATCGTCATCATTCTGATACTAGTCTTCATATACACTATCTCTCCTTCCATATATTTCAACCTCCATCCATATTTATCTCAAGATATTCTAGTATTTGACAAGTTTTACATATATCTTCAGAACTAGGTTCACCACACTTCGTGCATAGTTTCACTCTCTTAGTGGGCTCTCTCTGAGAGTTTAGTGAAATCCTATTTTTCAGTGATATTAGCCTCTTTTTAGTACCAGGTCTTAAGTACTCTACCTTATTTAGCCATCTCCTAAGTATTCTCCTCTCGTTAAAAAATAGGTATGGACAGTCGACCACAGGTATTTCGAAATGTTGAATAAGGGCATATGTCATTACTTCCTTTTCCGTGCAATAATACAGAGGCTTTAGTCTAGGAATAAATTTCTTATGCTTAATAGCAGTAATAGGAGCGCTTCTAGCTATTTTATCGATATTATTCTTAAGAATATTCATTAGAATAGATTGAGCTTCGTCATCCATATTGTGTCCTGTAGCTAGATACTCTACTCCTAGTTCTCTAGCAGTTTTATTGAGCAGATATCTTCTTAGAACACCACATATTGTGCATGGCTTATACATAAAACCCTTCCCAAGTGATAACTTTACCATTTCGTCTAGAGAGGCTCCAAAGAACTCCTTAAAACTCACAACGTTAAGGTCTACACCGAGATTCTGTGCAAACTTCTTTAATCTATGCAGTTTGATATTCCTAAAGCCCTCTATACCCTCATCTACTGCTATAGCTATAATGTCTAGAGTGTATTCCTCTAGAAGAGAGTGGAGTATATGAAGGCATACAGTACTATCTTTTCCACCTGAAGTGGCTACTGCTATTCTTATGCTCGTCCCTCCTGGTTTGATCATTTCAAGTACCGTTCTTGAGTAATCTAGAATTCTCTGTATTAGATGCTGTTTACATAAGCTCAACTGTTCTTCGCGTATTAATATTACTGCTCTATCTCCACAGAGTGTGCAGTTCATATTCTTACTCTTCCTCCTGATACAACTGGATATAGTGTTATGGTATCTCCCTCTCTTAAAACTTCCTTTTCACTTATCACCTCTCCATTTCTAATAGTCACATATTCAATAGGATTTAACCCTAATGAAAGGAGTAGATCTTCTACTGTTATTTTTTCAGATACATCTAGTTCCTTCAGATTTTTACTACCTATTCTAATTCTTATCTTCATATTCCTATCTCTTCCTATACTCTAAAACTCTCCTTTTAAGTCTACAGTATGAGCACTCTCCTACTGATGAGGGGAAACCGCAGATCTTGCATGTTCCTATTTCGCCTTCACTATATACATCTAGAAGATATCTTATTTTTTTCACAAAATTTCTATATATTGATAGTTTTGTATTTGGATGCCTTGATTCAATCTCATTAAGTAGCTTTTTTATATCTAAGCTCAATGCACCGCTAGCATAGGGACAGGGTCTCTCTATGAACTCTAAACCTTCTATCTTAGCATATAATAGTATATCTTCCTCTGGAGATTCAAATAAAGGTCTTATCCTAGTGACCAGCTTTGGATGAGTAGCTGAGTACACTATGGGGTATAGCTTGTAGAGCTGTCTCATGTCTCCACTTATGAGGCACTGTATCAGTATCTGGTCTGCATCGTCTAGTGTGTGTCCGGTAGCTAGCTTATCTGCTCCTATTTCGTAAGCCATTCTATTCAACCAATATCTTTTAATTACTCCACATATCGAGCATAGCTTTCTATTGAGCTTTTTTATTGATGCTATTTCATCTATACTTAAATCCTCACTATTCATATTCATTAAATTTAGCTCTAAATTATACTCATTGACATATTTTTCGACTAATTCTCTACATCGATTGGAGTAACCACTAATACCGAGATCAATATGTAGCACCGATAGGCTAAAGTTCATATCCTTAGCTAACTTATTAAGCACGTGAAGTAGAACTATGCTATCTTTACCTCCCGAGACTGCTACAGCCACTTTCTCGTTATCCTTTAATAATTTATATCTTTTTATAGTTCTTAATACTCTATTCTCGAAGAAATTTATAAAATGATCCTCACATAGACTCAGGTTGGCATATCTGAGATGTACGATCATTCTTCTACCACACAGTTTACACCTACCCACCCGCATGATCACACTTATTATACCTAGGATTACTGATTTTTTAACTTGACCTAGTACTTTCATTGTTCATAGTATCGGAGAATATGAGGGGAATCATCAATGAGCATAGGCATGTTTTTATGCTCAGTCATCTAAATCATCTGATGATTTGACGTGTATATCTTGAAGAAGACCTATGAACTACATGTAAACCATAATATTAACGTCTTGAGACGAATATCTATATGCTTCAAATCCAATATTCATCCCCCGACTTTATACATAACCTCTGATATAGATCAAGACAGAATAGTAAGGATATACCCACGTAACCTAAGACCCTCAGTGACTAGGAAAGGGATGAGGTGGTGTATTCAGCCTACTCCTAGATATACTCCCTCTAACGGAGAGCACTTATTCTACGGGATGAGGATAGATACAGATATGATACTTAGAGATCCCGTAATCCCTTCATGTAAAGTTGAAGTAATGAATTCTAAAAGACTCTTAGTTGAATTACAATACAGGTATTTAAACAACTGTAGATTGAATCTAGGACCTATAGACGTCCCCCTAAAGATCGTAGGAGGAGAGTTTAAGTGTGCTAGACCTATCCGATGGACTACTAGAGATTTAGGTACTTTCACTTTCTTAGAGATCGAAGGTAGAGCTAATAAATTAAGCATTGGCATACTGCTTGAGGATGAGGTCTCTAGTAACATCGCCATTACGCTTTATGCTAAAGTGAATGTAAACATACTCCCTATAAAGTTCTGGCTAGAACATGAAGATGGTAGACCAGCATCCTACAATGATGAGAATACAGTACTTTGCGTACTACCAGACCTCCTTCTAACATAACAGACACTAACAGTACATAATTAAATACACTGCTCCCTAAATTTACCCTAGACAACACGACCAAAGATCAGCAGGTATAATATGCTATGCGACCTCTTCTTTAGTAAAAATGATACTAGACATCTAGTATCTAGAACAGTTACTAGAGGAGTGAATTAATGATGTCTATCTCACTGAAATCCATTAGTATGAGACTTGAGAGGAAACTAGCTTAAACGATAACAGTAGTCTAGGGAGGTACTCTTCTGCTATTTAGAGATCCTGCTATAATTTTGTAAGCTTCTCTACAAACTATCACTAGGGTAATGGGAGAGAAATTGGCGCACTATATTCATAGATCACAGCCTGATTTTCCAGAACTATCGAGACACCTGCGTGATTTTTGATTTGCAGTTTTAATTAATGGGTCACTAGCAATGTTAAAATATTAGCTTACTTGGTAACTGCTGATGAGGGGATCTCTTCCAGAGAAGTTCGATATAGTGGTAGCTGGTGCTGGTGTAGCCGGTGCCATGATTGCTAAGAGGCTTGCAGCAAGTGGATATAGTGTTCTCCTAGTGGATAGAAAGCCTGAGAGACTACTCGGTAAAAAGGTTTGTGGAGACGCTATAGGACTTCATCATTTCAAGAACATAGGGATGGAAATACACGAAAACTTCATAAGAAATAGAGTGCGTGGAGTAAAGATCTATTCCCCCAATACTAGGACTGTATTCTCCATTCAGGGTGATGGAGTAGTTTTAGAAAGAGAGAGATTTGGTAGATTCCTCATTAAAAGTGCTGTCAATAGTGGTGCCGAAGTTAGAACTTCGACTTACGCTACTAAGCCCCTTGTGAACGGAGATAGTGTTATTGGAGTGGAGCTTTTCGATCTTAAGAGGCGGCACGTGTACAGAGTTTATGCTAGGATAGTAGTGGATAGTACTGGTGCTGTGGCAACTCTGAGAAGGAGACTACCACGTAAGTTCTGGGCATCCGAGGAAGTCTCTATTGAAGACTACAATATCGCCTACAGGGAGATTAGAGTGCTAGACAGTGAGATCGAAGAGATAGATTTTATGAGCATATACCTATCGAATACAATAGCACCGGGAGGCTATTGGTGGATCATTCCAAGGAGTAAATATGAAATCAACATAGGTCTTGGAGTACAGATGAGAGAAAAATATCCTAATCCTAAGATCAATTTTTACAGATATATAGTTACCAAGTCCATTTTTAATAGGTCTAGAATACTCCACTCCGGTAGCGCCCTAGTTCCTACACGGAGACCTATAGCCGCTCCTGTGGCTAATGGATTCGTAGCTGTAGGAGATGCTGCTATGACAGCTAATCCCATTCACGGTGGTGGTATAGGACCCGCTATGATGAGCGCCTTACTAGCTTCAAGAGCCATAGAACATGCATTAGATGAGGGAGATCCTTCCATAGAAAACTTGTGGAGTTACCCTCTAAACTATATGAGATCTTATGGGGCAAAGCAAGCTGCATTGGATATATTTAGACTATTCCTACAAAAACTCGAAGATGATGATCTGAACTACGGTATGGAAAAGAGACTAATTACTGAGGAGGATGTATATATAGCAAGTACGGATGGAGAATTAAGAATATCAACTATAGATAAAGCTATGCGTGTATTAAGAGGACTGACTAGACCATCATTATTATTCAAGTTAAAACTGGTAGCTGAATATATGTATGCTCTCAAGATGCATTATTATAACTATCCTAGTAGCCCCAGAGAGTTTCCAAGATGGTACAATAAAGGTGAGAATTTACTAGCTAAATACCTAAGCAAGCTATACTCCTAGAGACTTACAATAAATATTTACTCCATAATGAGAAGAGAGAATTACACCTATGGTCTGCATAATAATCTGCTCCTATTACTTCTCTTTTAGCTATTTATATTTACTTTCGAAGTCTCTCAGGAATACATAGAAGAGTAGAGTATCTTAAATTCATCATAATTTCTATTAAAAGGAGTTATCTTCATTCTCAACATTTTTAACAGGAA
>QMRW01000042.1 GCA_003650785.1 Thermoprotei archaeon
TGCTAGAGCAGCTGAGGAGCACGGCGGACCCCATGCCTCATGGTTCTGGAACCCCACGATCTCCGGCGGTGGAGTTCTGCTGGATATGATGTGTCACAGCTTTGAGGCTGCGCGCTACCTTCTTCTAGATCCGGATAAGCCTAAGGGCGGTCTCAAACCTAAGAAAGTAGTCGCCGAAATAGCTTCACTTAAATGGACTAGGCCTGAGTACATCGAGTTACTCAAGAAGACCTATAATGTCGATTACTCTAAGGTGCCAGCAGAAGACTACGCAACCGCTCTAATAGTCTATGAGGACGACGAAGGGAGCATAGTTCTGACGGAAACACATACTTCGTGGAGCTTTATAGGGGCGGGCTTAAGGCTGACTTTCGAAGTTCTAGGCCCAGAATATTCACTATGGATAAACACCCTTCAGCCAGAGCTGTTCGTATTCTTCAGCAGGAATGTGAAGATCCCACCTTCGGAAGAGTTCGTAGAGAAGCAGAACGCGGATCAAGGACTAATGCCCACCATACCTGACGAGGCGGTAACTTACGGCTACCAGGCAGAAAACAGGCACATGGTTGAGTGCTTCCTACGAGGAGTTCAACCATCCGAGAACTGGTATGACGGGCTCCTAATCGTACAATTAATGATGGCCGCATATATGTCAGCCGAGAAGGGAGCAAAGATAGACTTCAAGCCCGAGGAGCTCGAGGACTACGTACCTAAAGTAGCAAAGGGCGAGTGGAATCCCAAATCAATAGTTGAATAAGGTTGTAACCATTTAGGTATTAACATATAACTGTATTAGATTATTTTCTACATCTTTTTGAGCCGTTTGGGGCTATTATTTAAGCTGATGCTATGTGAGGATCTAAGCTCAGTTTAGAAATAATGCTAGAGAGCCGTTCTTCCCATCCGTAGCATCATGTATCAAATATATTCTTCTGCATTAGCTACGGATGGATTCATTACGGTCTCTCGGGTGGGTGAGGGGAGCACAGCTCCCGTAGCTTGCCCGAGAGACGCCAGTAAATTTATAAGCCTTATGGCGGCTCGCTCCGAAGAGCACGACGAAGTTATGCGGAAATACAGTCTCGATAGACACACAGCTTCTGCCCATCTAACAGCGCTAAGAGGCATAGAAAGACATACTACGATACAGAAAGCTACAATCTAATGTTTCTACCCCCACTTAAGTGCAAGTGAATTGCGTGGTTCTCCATTGTCGCAATGTATATATGTAACTATGTAACATGTATGCATGTGGTATATTATGAGCGTGATAAGAGTGAGTGAAGAGACATACAACGAGCTAAAGAAGTTAAAGAGAAAGGTGGGTGCGAAAAGCATGGCTGAGTTGATATCGTTGCTTGTAAGAATATCAAAGGAAAAGATCGACGAATTTCATGGTGCTCCGGCAACATTCTTAAGGACTTTAAAATTCGCTAGCGAGGCTGGAGAATACGATTCCGAGAGGGTTGATGAGCTCTTGTACGGGGAGAAATCTTGAGCATACTCATTGATACAGGAGTTTTTTATGCTTTTTATAATAGGAGGGATGTTCACCACAAAGATTCACTGTGCTTACTAACGCATATACTTGAAGGCCGTTTTGGACGCCCATATACAGTTGATTTAGTGGTTTCGGAGGCTTACACGCTGCTACGGTATAGGATAGGGTTTGAGGCCTCGCTCGCCTTTCTTCGAGCCTTAAAACAGAGCGGAATAACGATAATATTCCTCGATGAAGAAGGGTTCAGAGAAACCTTAAAAGTACTGAAGACTTATTCGAATAGAAACCTGAGCTTCACGGACGCATTTCTCGTAGCTTCTTCCATTACCTACGAGATCCCAATTCTTGCATCGTATGATGTAAAATCTTTCTCTGGGATAATTAGGAGCATAATCGGCAGAGGTTACGCTAACTCTCTACCTAAAGAGGAGTACGAGAGAATTGAAAACGTTGTTTCGCGATATCTATCATAACTTTTGGGTGAGAGAAATACCTAGACTTAAAGGAGAAGAGAGGACTTAAATACATAAGAATCTTCGAGAGGCTCCTAATCGAATACGAGAAGAACAGAAACGCTTATCCAACAATAGGAAGCTATCTCCCCAAATTAGTAGAAGATCTAAAAACTGTGATGTAATGCAGGCTAGAAGAACGCGAACAGTAGTAGGGTTAGAGTTACTCCTATAGCTAAGAGAATGCATTTTATAGGTGTTTAGAGATAGCTTAGCGAGAGGAAAAGTTTTGAGGATATTAATTACAGGTACTCCAGGTGTAGGCAAAACTGTTATTTCTAAAGCTTTAGCTGAGAGACTAGGCTACGACTACATAAATCTCGCAGAGCTTGCTACTCAGAGAAACCTTATAGAGGGATATGATGAGGAGAGGAAGAGCTTCATCGTTAATGTAAACGGGCTAAACAAGCTTCTCAAGGAAGAGCTGAAGAGCCGAGATAACTTCATTATAGACACCCATCTAGTGGAGGCAGTTCCTTTGGAGGTGATCGACTTAGTAGTAGTGTTAAGAGCTCATCCTAAATTGATAAGGGAAAGGCTTGAAAAGCGCAACTATCCTCCCATTAAGGTACGCGAGAACGTCGAAGTAGAGGTCTTGGACTACTTGCTGATAAACTCGATATCGAGATTCGGTGAGAGTAGAGTTTTCGAGGTGGACACAACTGGTAAGAGCGTCGAAGAGGTGGTTTCCGAAATAGTGGAGGCTATGGATAATCCGAAGAGGAGAAAGAAGGGTTTCGTGAACTGGATTGAGCAACTTGAGAGGGAAGGGGTGCTCGAGGAGTACTTAAGCGCCTAGCACACAGAGCCCATTATAGCAGCCACCTCAGCTCAACTTTTTAATATCACCTACCATTTAATTACTCGTATGGTTACTCAGTCCTTCCTTCGAGCCTACGACATCCGAGGTGTCATAGGTGACGAACTGCGCCTAGAAGATTTCCTAGACTTTGGTAGAGCTGTAGGGACGGTGGCTCAAGGTATCGTTATTGTGGGGAGAGATGCAAGAATTCACGGAGAAATATGTGAGAGAGCCTTCGTCAGCGGGGTATTGGAAATGGGCACGGACGTTAGCGCACTTGGTATAACGCCTATAGGCATGCTAAGCTACGCTGTCGAGGCTTTAAATGGCGATATAGGAGTGATGGTAGGTGCTTCACATAACCCTCCTGAGTACAATGGACTAAAGTTCCTAGGAAGAAGAGGTAAATATTCAAAGGAGCTTGACGCGAGAATAAGGAAGGTGTTTCTCGAAAAGAACTTTAAGAATGTGGATTGGCAGAACATCGGTAGGTTAAAGAGGGTTGATATAAGGGATGAGTACGTAGATTTCGTTGCCTCTAAGGCGAGTCCCGAGAGAAGTGTCAGCCTGGCAGTTGATTGTAAGAACGGCGCCGTTGGCGTTGTTCTAAGGGAAATACTGGATA
The DNA here is from genome assembly GCA_003650785.1 of Thermoprotei archaeon. Classification (GTDB taxonomy): domain Archaea; phylum Thermoproteota; class Thermoprotei; order Thermofilales; family B20-G17; genus B20-G17. The sequence continues at coordinate 3,441 of QMRW01000042.1, forward strand.
GGCTTGGCTGTAACTACATTATAATAAACGAGGAGCCTAATGGTCTCTTCCCTGCGGGAGTTCCCGAACCCAAACCGGAAAATTTGAAAGATTTAATGAGAATTGTACGAGAGAAGGGCTTTGATTTGGGGCTCGCGTTTGACGGCGATGGCGATAGGGTTGTTCTGATAGATGATAGAGGTAGGTTCGTAGAGCCTGAGAAACTCGCTATACTATTCATGCACTATTTGGGAAAAAGGGGCGATAAAGTTGTAGCGAGTATTGATTCTTCCCACATCCTTGATGAAGAGGCTAAAAAGCTTGGAATTGAGATTGTGAGGACGCGTGTAGGACACGCCTACGTCGTTCGAGCTGTCTGGGAGTTGGGAGCAATTATGGGACTTGAGCGAAGCGGCCATATGACCATTCCAAGTCTAAGGGAATTCGATGATGGAATACTACTAGCTGCGAAGATAATAGAGGTAAAGAGCAAGATTTCCGAAAAGCTTTCGGCTTTCCTGGATAAGATTCCTAAACTCTATGCGAGGAGTTTAGTCGTGAAGTGTCCGGACGACGTGAAATTCGACGTTATCAGGAAGGTCAGGGAGGAGCTTGAGAAAAAGGGATTAAACGTAGTTACTATAGATGGTGTGAAGGTAATTTATGACGAGGGATGGTTCCTGATAAGGGCATCGAATACTCAACCACTAATAAGGATAATGGTGGAAGCGCGGACGGAAGGAGGACTTAAGGAGTTGCTAGAATACGCAAAATGTATTTTGAGAAAGTTCTATAAATGGGACTAGTTCTTCATCACCGCCATTAAGTCACGCCAAGCCATTACACCTTCCAATCTCTTGCCGGTAAGTCAAGCTTCTCGAGAAACTCCGCTACTATCTTCTTAAACTGGCGTGAAGCCTTTCTAGGCCCAGGCCTTACCTCCACTATAAGTCCTGCCTCGCCTACTGGAACTAAGTACTTGCTTGCTCTATGAATCCACTTCCTCACGACTATAGTTCCCTTAAAGGGGGATAAGATGATGAATTTACGGTAGGGCGGAGGTATCTGAAGGGAGGGGATTAAAGGATCCCTTACTTTAATGTCGTACTTCACTTTTCTCCTATCAAGTATCTGCGTCAAAACGCTTATCGCCTCGTTGAAAAGATCTCCATAGCACACCTGTGTGGTCCACAGTTTCCCGGAGAAGGTAAGGGCCAGATAGTACGCTGAAATGCCACTTACAGCTAGTCCAAGTATAGCCCAGGGGATGACTATGGTTTCCCCTATCATTGCAAATAAAACTATGGGAGCAATGCCTACCATTAGGAGTCCTATTCCCAATATCTGTCCCGTTAATAGGAACCCTCTTCCCTTTTCCTCCCTATAGGCTTTAATCAGGTAAAGCAAGGAAGGCACGGTAAAGGAGTTAACGAAAATGAAACTGGCAACTTTCACAGCCGTAGGGTATTTCACCGGAGTGCTCACTGCTATTACACAGTTTCCTATTATCCCCGCTGAGAGCAGTATGGACGGTAGTAAGATTCTCGTAAAGTCTACTCCGGAGAAGGAGAATAGTACTATTGATGGCACACAGATAGCGTAGAAAAGGGTCATAAAGTCTTTCTGGACGATGAAGGCAAACAACGCTAGTAACGGCGCCAGTATTTTGGTAAGCTTGATTAACCGAAATTTTACTGAAATCATTTTCCCTACGATGCTGGAAGTAAACATCCGCGCTATCTTAATGTCGGAGGGGAGTAGTATCTGAGCGAAGCCCAGCACAATAAATGAAACGGCATACAGTACGAAGTTTTTCGTAGTTAAGGCCAAGTAGAACGAAGCGAGCGCTAAAGCTACTGCGATGAGCCACTTTCTAGATAGTCTCAATAATGCAGAAATGATAGGGGTTCCCCTCCGGAAAAGTGCTAGCCAATCTATTTTAGCAGGTAGATAAAGGCATTATTAACCTTTTCATGGAGATGAGCGCTACCTGAGTTCAAATGTGGGACTTAGAAGAGTTCTAGGATATAGGTCTCCGAATTACGTTTATAAAGCCTATGACTGTGATCTAAGACTTCTCCCAAGAAATTACAAAATAAGCGATGATATAGGTTTCAAATTTTCCGATAGACCCTTGGAAATTATAAGCGATCTCCTCACTTTGATATTTTGTTGAGATAAAATTAATATGAAATCTCAAGTCTCGGGTGTGCTAGGATAGTTTTACGTAGATTGCCTCATAAAGGTCTATTCTCTCAATTCTAAGCCTCACTCTACCTTCATCGTATTCGAACTCGGGATCCTTATTTGATAGCAATAGCTTAATACCTTTGATAGTACTATCTCTTGGAACCTTTATTTCGATTCCTATATCGAATACCGGAACATACCACTCTCTACAGAAGACCTCCTTATATTTAGTACCATTATAGTTGAGAACATGTAGTAGCATTCCATCACTACTCTCCATAAGGTTGGCTACTACACCTGGAGGGGCATTTAGACGATAAGGTGCCGAACCTTTAGAGAGGAAATCTACTATACTCATAAAGAGCCTCCTTGTGGAGTAAAATCTAGTAGCTAAGTATGCTGCCTCGAGACCAGATGCTATATATATGACTGAACCTGCACCATGGGATCCAGCTATGATTGCGGGGCCTATTTCCTCCTCAAATCCTATTCTATAGGTCACTGCTAGCACTTCCCTTTCTCTGGCCTTAATTCTCAAGACCTGATGATCTTGGGGCAGTAACTCTCCCTTCTCGAAGTCTCCCACTGCAGGATGTTCAGAGACTATTTTAAGATGTAGGTTTGTGTATTCTTCTATATTCTTCCTTTCGAGATCGAACCCTAGTATCTTTGAGAGTATTGGTTCATCGTATGGATTGCCCCTTTCATCATATCTAGAGGTCTCATGAGTAGCTAGGAGATTTCCACCTTGAACTACGTACTTTTGAATGATCTCCGCCTCTTCTTCACTCATACAGGCCACATTGGGTAGGAAGAGGATACTATAATCTTTTATTTCCTCGAGGCTTAACTTTGAGTCGTAGATTGGGGTTACTTGATATCCTGCTTCCTTTAATACCTCAAATCCTCCTTGATAGTAATAGCGATAGGGATTCTCATTAGAGCTCTTCAAATACCAATCAGCAGTCTTACCTGAGATAAGTAGACCTATGAATTTGACAGGTCTCATTTCTTTCAATATATCATGGTATTTCTTTAGGAATTTGAAGGGAGCTCTTAGATACTCCATATCACTTTCTGCAGTGTAATAAAATCTGTTAGCAGACCAGAAAATAGGACTTCCACCCGATGCTATAACTGTATAGCAGTCGGCCATTAGCTCTTCACAATTCACAGGGGTAGAGAGCCATTTACAGGCATATCCGTACTCACTTCTGAGATGTCTAGGTATTCCTACGGTATAGCTTCCGACGTAACTCCATATGTACTTACCTGTAGATCTTCCAAGCAATATCATCAGCATCTTGTAAAGTGGAGTTTCACTTGCTTCAAAGAGGAAACCATCGGCAACTTCACATATCTTACTTCCCCACCACATAGCTACACGAGGGTTGAGCCAAAGGCTATTATTGAAGAGTATTGGTATATCCTTATACTTTTTAACTATCCCTATCAGATCCTTAAGGGTTCCTAGCATTACTTCATCGAAGACCCACTTATAGTACTCAAAGACTTCGGCACTGCTCCAGTCCTCTCCTCTGCTGAAGTCGGGTATTTCTCCTCCAAAGGACTCTTTACAGTAATTACAGTAACATGGACCGTTTAACCACCTGGGTGTAGGTTGATAGGGACCATCAAAGTAGATTCCATCTATGTCGTAGTTCTCAACTATCTCCCTTACTATAGATCTAATAGCCTCCCGATAGGGTGAGTTTAGACATAGAGCGAAATATTGAAAGTACCCTAAATGCCATCCTCCTCTTATTTTCCTTCCCCATTTATCGCGTGCAGCCCAGTTGACGTAGGGCCCTTTCTCAAAATCATAAGGTAGGAAGCCATGACCTACTGGTATATATGGGATAATACGTATACCTCTGGGCCTACACAGATCTATTACTTCCTGTAATATATCCCTCTCTCCAAGCTCTGGATGAGTTGGAAAGTGTTCAGTTGGATAGTAGGCATAGTAACCAATAGGTTGCATCCTTACTACATTTCCCTTTAATTTCTCTATTATTCTAACTAACCTCTCTGCACTAAACCTAAGCTTAGGATACAGTGGAGGACAGTAACCATCCACGACAATTACTCGTCCAGTTTTGAGCCAATCGTAAGAGTCCTCCATTCCTACTCCTTCACCCTTTTCTTAATATGCAGACTTATAACTCTTTTAAGAACATTTCATTTACTGTGGATTTTCGAGACTAAGACTACTTATAGATGCTTTTCATACTCCCGTTAGACCCTTGCCGGTCCAGGAGTACTTATACGATAATCTTCAATCTTCTTAATGGGTTATCGAGTTTATTATGAGAAGAATTGTTCGTAATAACACTATGTGGAATTGTTCATAGAGAGGATGCTGAGAGCCCATAAGGAAGGAATCTACGAGGAGTTCCTTGGAAATGCCTGGAAATACTGATAGCGCTAGAGCAATAACGGAGATTATTTATTTTAATTCTGGAATTAGACTCAGCAACTTATGAGGTTAAAACCTTGAAGAGTTCGTATAGTCTGCTATTCTGGCGTTAAACTTCCAGCAGACACAATAATGGCTCTCCAATTATAGTCCAGCACACTCTCTGTATGACTTAAATTTACTAAATCCCTCAATTTTATGGTAAAATGAAGGTAAAGTATTAAAGTGATGATGCACGAAGTTTAGAGGAGCGCTTGGGAAAATCCTCTAGAAGGTGAAGGAATGTTGATGGAGAGGGGCAACGTTCCGTTAACTGATCTCCACATGCATAGCCAGTTCTCCCCCTGTGGGGTAGACGTCGACATATACAAGGACACTTATAAGGCCTTTGAGAAGGGCCTTAAAATCATAGCTATCACAGACCATGGAACTTCCCGTCGTCCAAGCTGGATTAAGCGCTACTTCAAGGTTTTGGAGTCCATTAATCCTCCGGTAATAGTCCTGCCCGGGATAGAGGTGGACGTTAATTTGAAAGGGGAGTTCGTCGTTGAAAGAGATGTTCTAAAGAAGTTTAAGGTAATCTTAGCAGCATTACACAAGCTTCCTGATCTCAAGGGAGAATCCCTGTACAAGTGGTGGAGGGACACTATGATCAAAATATCGGAAAGTGGAGCGGCCCAAATAATTGCACATCCGACTGATATTGGATGGCATAAGGTGAACGTTCCTCCGGAATACTGTTTAGAGGTAATTGATGCAATTAAAGAGAACGGGCTTATCGTAGAGCTAAACTATCATCACGCAGACCCTCTTGACCCGTTTCTTAAGCTGTGCATCAAGAACGGAGTTAAGTTGACGCCGACATCCGACGCCCATAAACTTAAGGAAATAGGACACCTAAACTGGCACGTAGCCAAGATAAGGGGCCTCGGCTTCGCTCTCTCAGATGTAAATTGGCTGAGTGAGAGGGAAATAATAAGCATTTTTTATGACAGCGACTAAGGAATCGCTACATTAACGTATACTATACTTTTCCCTTGACTTGAAGGCATCTCCAGAAGTCTTGCTATAGGAAGTATGCTATCCATCATCTCAGCCTCCTCCAAGCTGGGTCTCTCAAATGATCGTTTAGTCCACCGCCCGGTATGGCGAATGGGCTTTCTAGAAGTGTGGGCGTAATCGGAGAATTGTGGTTGCATGCTCCTCTACTTAGTGCTACCTGTGTCAGGGATCGTTTCACTTTCCAGATGCTCAAAAATAAAATGCTTAAATACCCTATTTTCTAAGCACATACACGGAGAATCTCTATGTCTCTGAATCTTAATGAGTATCACGCTAGGGGTAGCATACGCGTGGGCCTGGCTTCTAGGAACATTGCGCCTCCCTGGCCCATAATACTGCCTTATGGTAAACAGGAGCCAACCCAGAACTTCTACAATAGGAACATCTACGTTAAATCGATAGTTCTTGAAGTGGGGGAACTTAGAGTTCTACTTATCGCCTGTGATGTAATAGGGTTCAGGAAGAGGGATGCGGACTATATTAAGGAGGCTGTTGAGCGGGAGACGGGTATTAGCAGGGATTTCATAATACTGGCTGCAATACATAACCACTCGTACCCCCGTACATCGGATGAAAAGGTAAGGGAGTTTCTAAAGGATAGGACTGTCGAGTGCGTTAAGGAAGCGCTAGATAA
>QMRW01000043.1 GCA_003650785.1 Thermoprotei archaeon
GCGAACTTGCACAACTCGCAGAAGAACATGGAGCTAATGCTGTAGAGCTAAATCTAAGCTGTCCACATGTGGCTAAGAGAGGATTGGAGATAGGACAGGATCCTCAATACGTGAGTAAGATTGTCAACTCTGTTAAGTCTACTCTAAATATCCCTGTTTTAGTCAAGATAGGTCTCTCAGATAGACTTGTTGAAATAGCTGAAGTCATAGAGAAGAGTGGTGCTGATGCTATCTCTGCTATTAATACTATTAGAGCTATAGTTATAGATGTCTATGCAAAGAGACCTGTCCTCTCTAATATATATGGTGGATTAAGTGGTCCAGCTATTCATCCCATAGCAGTCAGAGTAGTATACGATCTATACAAAACAGTATCCATACCGATAGTAGGTATAGGTGGTGTCATGGATTGGAAGGATGCCATAGAACTTATACTAGCCGGGGCAACTGCGATAGGAGTAGGATCAGCAATAGTACTGAAGGATATAGGGGTGTTCAGGGAAATACTAAGAGGAATGGAGGAGTATCTAAAGGAAGAGGGGATTAAGAGTATCAGGGAGATTATCGGATATGCTCATAAAGCATGATCATTATTTCCCTCACTCTCTAAAATCATCTACATACTCCCACTTCCTCTGAAGCGGGTTTACAGTTATAACCCAGGCTTGAGAAGTGGGATTAAAAGGTAAATCTAAAACACTATCTTTCTTACTATTTTGGCTATTTGTAGATACCTCTTGTAGATATCCACATACTGTTTACCAAGTTCCTCTCGAGGTTTGTATGTTTCAACTATCCTACACATAGAGTTAATGGCTTCTTTAGCGCTACTGTACACTCCTATGCCTAAAAAGGCAAGTATTCCTGCACCTACAGATGTTGTCTCCATCCTAGCACTTGGTACAGTTATCCTTAACCCTGTAACATCGGCCTTTAACTGTAACCAATATGGAGATTTAGCTCCTCCTCCTATAGCTCTAACCTCATCTATTCTGATACCATAATCTTTCATGACCTCTATATTTGCTCTTAGCTCAAATGCTAAGCTCTCTAGTATGGACTTTATCATTTCCTTCTTTCCATGAGCTAGTGTGAGCCCTATGAAACATCCTCTTACATCTCTATTCCACTCTGGAGTACCACTACCCTCTAAGTAGGGATAGAAAAAGAGTCCCAGAGCTCCTGGGGGCACTGTACTAGCCTCTTCTATCATGATATCGTATACGCTTCTTCCTTTAGTTTCAGCAATACGTTTTTCTTCAAATGCAAAATTATCCCTATACCATCTGAGAGCTGCACCGCCTGTAGGAGTAAAGCCAAATAGAAAATACTTATTCTTGAGAGCATAAGGGTGAAGAGCATAGCCCTGTTTTCTCATATCATCTTTAAGAATTAGCTCATCTTCTACTACACCATAGCATTCTACAGTTCCAGTAGCATCCATTAATACTCCTTCTTCCAGTATTCCAGAGCCCAATGCTCCTAAAGGTTGATCGTGACCTCCTGTGACTACTAGAGTTCCCTTGCTTAAACCTACTTCACGAGCCCCTTCTTCATTTACCTCTCCTATGAGAGTTCCTGAGGGAACTACTTCTGGTAGTAGATTTTCACTCAGCTCGGCTAACTCCAGAATAGTATGAGACCAATTTTTATTCTTTATATCCAACAACATAGTTCTACTGGCTATAGTGTAATCTGTCACACATTTACCAGTAAGCTTGTAGTTAAAGTACTCCTCCCAACACAGGAACTTCCATGTTCTGGAGTATATCTCTGGTTCGTTTTCTCTAATCCATAATATTTTGTGTAATGTATATATTGGAATTTTAGGAGAGAGGGGTTGTCCCGTTATCCTGAACATCTCCTCCGGAGATATGAGTTTCATCCACTCTTTAACCTGCTTAACTGCTCTAGCATCAAATGTTGTCATGCTCCAGTAGAGGGGGTTTCCTTCATGATCTATTGGTATGAAGGCCTCTCCTAGGACAGCTGTACTGACAGCCTCAATTTCCCTAGGCCCTATGGAGGACTTTTTAATACAGCTTCTTACAGCTTCTTTTATGGATGTCCAAACTTCTTTTGGATCGAGCTCTGAGAGATGTGGTTCTCTGTGGTATAGTTTGTACTCACGATACGATGTCGAGTGTATACGTCCAATTTCATCGATTATTGTAGCTTTTACACCAGTTGTCCCTATGTCAACTCCCATTACAAAGACCATATTACTCCCTCTTTATGGTAGCAATTGACTCTATATTAATACCTATTAGTTTAATCAGAAACATGTTTCAGATCAAACTGTTAACTATTATCAAAAATCTGTTTCTAATACATGGGTTACACATAGTAGAGGCTATTAGAGATGTATTCGAATGTAAGGGAGCATTACCCACCTACACTAGTCTCTTTTTGAATTCATGAGAGATATTTTTCAAGTCTTCCTGCTATAGATACTGCTACTATTTCAGGTACCTCGTATGGATGAAGTTCTTTGAGTCTGCTTACTAATTGTTCGAGATCTGTGGTTATACTAGTACAAACTGCTAACCTCTCATGGAGTATTGATTTGGCTATTCTGTAGGTAGTCTCTTTACTTGGATATGTCGTAAGCACTAGTATAAAATTGTACAAATTTTCAATCTTTACACATGAAATCTCAGTGGAATACATGTTGATCGCCAATAAGGCTAGAGTACCTTAGTTTATAGTTTTCTATTTCCTCTAGGGGAAGTCATTATGAGGGGTGTACGAATAATCTCAACTAGATGTTTAGAGGGCGCTAAGTATATCTAGTGCAATTCAAGCTGTGGATATAGTTTTCTAATACGGCCTATAACAGAACTTTCACAATTTAACCTCCTAATGCTTTAAGGAGTTACCATAAGCCCACAGTGAAGAAGATAAGGTATTATGTCAACACTACAGCGAGGTGTTATACTTGTGAGTTTAGCTATATTCTCTCCTATACAAGTGTAGCATGTCTCCTTATAGCTTTTGGTGAATTTCACTATCTTATAAAATGCTTCAAGTGAAGCTTAGATCCTGGATAATGAAAATGATTGACTTCCTTTAGGACCAGTTAGAGTAAAATATAAAAGGGAATAATTTTAATCTCGTTCAAGGAATGTAGTGGTCTTTAGCTAGTTTAGGCTGTTTCTCCTCTACTATATATGGCATTTTAGCCCTGAAAATTACAAGCTTCATATCAGTATTCATTAAGTAGGTAAATGCTAGTCTTCTTCCCAACTCTGTAAGTACGAATACTGGTATAGAGACCCCTAATTGAAGTGTTGCTTTAGGTCCTATCCGCGCTCTTACCAACTTAGATGCACTTGCACACACAATATCCGCTTTCTCTAGGTGCACCAAATCCTCCTCCTTAATAAGAGTATTACAGGTCGAGAATATGGCTATCTTGACTTTTCCATAACTCCATTGTAGATCCCTAATCTCAGTTATATCTTTAGCATTACATCCTATTACGGTTACAGCTATTCTCTTAAATCCCATGGATAATGCTCTCTTAACGCCAAGAGGTTGATCTATCAGGGCAGTATCCGTATCTAAAACTTTCCCTCCATTGTTTTCTATATAGTCTACAATCTCCTTAATAGGAGAGGTTCTGAGTATGCCAGTAAGTCTAGCTCCTATACCCTGTACTAGATCCGGGTTCCAGGAAATTACTGTTCCAGCACCTTCACATACTGTTACTGCACAGTCCAACAACCCTTTTCTCATACAGACACTAATGATCTCTGAGCTTCCAAATGGAACTACTACTTTAGTCTCAAAGCACCTATGAGGATTGCAGAGACCGTACTTCTCTATTTTAAACCTCATTATACACTCTACAGCACGCTTGTCTATACTCTTTATCCCGTAGACCGACTCGACATATGGGCAGTAGTGAACAGCTGGCTCAGTAAGTACTTCTATTCTACCATTACAGATTCTTACTCTAGCTCCTCTACACAGAAACTCATGTGTCATAGTTTCGTTCCTAGTGTACTGTACAAGTTAAATCTGTTATGGTTAATCTACTATTACCTTTTAGGGAAACTAATAATGAGCTGATCAATACTGAGTGGGAGCATAAAGAAATTGCCAATTTTTGTTTAAGGAATAGAACTCTTAGTATATTCTCAGGTAATCCAGATCAAGATAACTTCTTTTTCTATTTTCTTGAGTTACGTGTCTAAAGACCCTTCCAGGATCTTTTCTTCTAATTTCAAAGACTGCGTTATCTATCCATACATCAGTCCTGGCCTTAGAAGCACATCTCTCGTACGGTATCTCTGCTACTTCAACTTGGTCTATGTAAAATTTCACTCTATTCTCTCTCCACTCCACCTTGTACACATGCCACTCTTTAAGCTTTAGATTCTGCATTTTAGGTTTTGTCGAGAGAATGTCTATTCCCACAAGCTTGGGAGATACCTTGGATAGTACATAGGCTAGTGTAAAAGCTCTAGGTTTTTCGAAGAGAGTTATGGGTTGCACTTTTACACCTACTTGAGCAAAGAGTCCTTGAAGAGGATAAGGCCCTCTACTTCTTAGGTATATGAACCATATCGGCATACAGTAGTCTAGTATCATACTGTGATTCCAAAAACCCCAACCTGCACTTCCATAATGATCTCCTTCTAATCTTGCTTTAACCTCCAGAGTTTTGAAGCTCCAGGGTAGGTCATCAAAGAATCCATCGGAAATTTCAGCATTAGAGTAGTATAGTGCCTCAGTTGGTCCCATGAACATTCTAAGCACTCCATTCCTAAGTTCAAATCCAGCATAGTTATCCACTCTCCAATCCCAGTATGGTGACTTTTCCTTAAAATCATCATAAAATGTTCCTTCCTCTATAACCTTCTTCCTTATGTGTTCTTTCTTAAGTGCTTCCATGAGCCCTCATACATTATCTCTTAAAACTTCTAAATATTCCTATACAATCATTAAACTAAAGATGTAATACTAACTTAACGATTCAGCTACAAGAGTGAGACAAGATTTATCAGATTATCTACCAGTTACCCTATACCACTTATGAGCAATTTCTTATGTTCATCGTATACTTGCAAGATCTATAATACCTTCAGTTCCTATTCTGGTACTTCCTAAAGAATCCAAAGCATCAATAATTTTCTCATAATAATCTATATTACCCGCTTTTCCCTAATTCCATCAAGTCATCCCTTTATCGTCATTTTTCTTTTACATTGTTTGCTTATAATATTTTAAATCTATGTTTCGGAATAAAAGATTATAGAATTCTATCCATTTTCGTAAGGTACTCGAATCCTCCTTTCCTCACCAATATTAGATCCTCTATTCTCACTCCTCCTATACCCCTTATATAGACTCCAGGCTCTATAGTAATAACCATATTTTCTCTTAGGATTGTATGCCTGTCTGCCATGGATATCCTAGGATGCTCATGAACATCTATACCCACACCATGACCTAGGCTATGGTTAAAGAACTTCAGTAAGCCCTCCTTTTTAAGTACCTCTCTAGCTCTTCTATCCACTTCAGCTACAGCAACTCCATCCTCGACTAGATCTAATGCTTCATCATGAGCAGTGAGCACAGCTTCCATAAGCCTCTTCTTCTTTGTATTCATGCTATGGTAAAGGATAGTTCTTGTTTCGTCTGAACAGTAGTAGTTATATCTGGCACCAACATCAATGATCACTAATTCTCCTGTTTTAAGCTTTCTTCCTCTAGTAGGATATGCATGAGGATATGCACTATAGTCTCCAAATGCCACTATGGGTTCAAATGCCAATTGTCCTCCTCTTTTTCTTATACTATAGACAATTTCGGCTAGTATCTCATTATCTGAAATTCCCTCATCTAGCATAGGTATAGCTTTTGAGATAGCTTCCTCACCTATTGAAACAGCCCTTCTTATCATCTCTAATTCGTAACTATCCTTTATGGCTCTCATATTAGTAAGATATCTATCTACTTCCTTTACCCTACCATTTGGTAGGGACTTGGTGAGCTCATGATATAGTCTCCTAGATATTGCTTCAGAAAGCGCGAGTGCCCCCTTCTTCAGATACTTACTGATAATTTCCTTTAGTAGTTCGCTGGGCTTCTTAAACATAACTCTTTCATCTTCAGCTATAGGAGATTTTACATCCGAGAATGCAACTACTTCGATTCTAGTAAGTTCTAGTGCTCTATAGTATTCTAATCTCGGTACTACAAGTAGAGGCTCATCTGACACTGGAATTATCAGCATACCTCCTTCAAATCCCGTCAGGTAAAGTACATCACTACTTTTAGTTATCAGAGCTACGTCCACACCCTCTGAGAGTAATCTGGCTTTAAGTTTATCTATTCTGGCAGTATAATCTGGGCTAGACATTATATATTCACCACGTATAAAACACTCTAACAGTCACTAAGTCTCCATCAACTAGCCCAAGCTTTCCCCTTAAGTAGTAATTGGATATTATTTCGAGTACTTCTCGTCCATAGTGTGTTCTATCTATCAATAGTACTGCACATGGTACTGAATCATTTATAGTGGCTTTAAAGGCTTTAGCCCCTCCATACTCTACATCATTCTTTCTAAAGCCCTTTATAATTATGCCTGGTACTATCTCTAATACTCCCTTCATCTTAGTACTATCACTATCTAATCTTATATTGAGGGTTCCAGGATAGGGATCCATATTTAATTTCTCCAGAAATTGTCTTCTATACTCTTCTATAGAGAGATACTTACGACCTTCTCCAAGTCCAGTAAAAACTCTTCCTCTTAAGACCAATCCTTCTCCTCTCCTCTCTAATAGATCACTTAACGCTCTATGAAGCTGTAGAAGTAGCTCATAACCCTGCCTCGTCATTACTATCGTTTTATACCTGCCCATAGTCATGCGCTTAATTAGTCCTTCATTTTCTAGCTCTATGAGCTTTCTGGAGACACTTTGAGGTGTTAGCCCCAGTCTTCTACCTAATTCTTCGGTTGTTATATTCATTGGTTTTGAATGAACTCCTAAAAGAGCGAGTGTATACATTATGAACACTCTCTCCCATACCTTCATACCAATCCCAAATTAACTTAAAATTCAAGCCTATATTTATAAGTCTATACCTCTCTTAACTTTTGGTGATGAAAATGTCTGAAGAATTTGATATGTATAAAATGATATGCATGGTAGCTAAACATAGACTTCTACATATGTATGACATAGCATTTGCACTCGACAAAGATATCACTAGTGTTGAGCGTATACTTCATAGACTGGAGGCTCTTGGTGTAGTATCTATAGATGGTTTATTTGTAGAGTATATAGAGGAGGTAGAAGAGGGAAAAGAAGACTGGTGGATAATGGTATCGACAATAGACCCTGAATATTATACTCAAAGAGGTTTCATTAAAGTGGGAAACGTAGTGGTAGCTCCTTTCTCTCCTGCCCTAGCTAAACTAGTCCGAGCTTCCGATATGAGCTTCACTGGAACTTCTGATGCCGCCGAAAAGGAGTGGTATAATGACTATGGTGGACTAACTCCTATCAGGTATATGATGGATGCCGAAAGGCTATTGATACAAGCTATAAAGACCAGAGAGAGGGAAGGAAGAGGAGATATTAAGTTATTAGAGAGTGCATGTAAAGAATTGAAGAAGGCAGTCATAATAGCTAAAGAGCGTTATGTTCCCCCGGAAGATGAACTAACATTGGATATTTCCTTAGAAGGAGGATTTGAAGATGTACTTAGGCTTGTTAAACGATACTTTAGAGCTAAGGAACTAGAGATAATCAGACTTGTACTGAGTAAGATTAGGAGTACTACTCCTCCTGAACAATGAGCCTTCCATATCTTCCTACATTCAATTGTAGTCTTCCTCTAAACGAGGTAACATATCCGTTCTCAATTCTAATTCTATCGCCTACTTCAACTCTATCTATATCATCATTCCATAGTGTTAGGCTTATTGTTCCAGAGTCATCTTTTATAGTGAAGTTGGCAACGCGAGCTGGTCCTCTATAAGTCATAACCTCACGAACTCTTCCCTTATCCACTATAGTTGCTTCTATGTTCACTTTACGCATACCATCTCTAAGTTCACTTATCTTGGTCATATACTCACCTGTAACTGGGTTTTAATGCTTTAACCACTATATAACCTTTGTGTAGAAGGATTAAAGACATTAGGCAGATCGTACTAATGCTATGTGAGTATATAATAAGGGATTTAGGCCGAGTTTAAAAATGAGTATGAAAAATAAAACTAGGGGACTGACCTAAATGACATTAATCTCGAAGCGAGCTATAAGGTGTTTAGGTATAGCTGAGAGTTTTGTAAGAGATAGTAAGATATCGATACTAGCTGGTATAGTCATGAGAGGAGATCTTATAGTAGATGGAGTTACCTTCACGAAAATAACGCTTGGTGGCTTAGATGCTACGGATGGAGTCGCAAAGATATTCAAGAATCTTGGGAGAAATGATATAAATATAATTATGATAGGAGGGGCTATAATAGCATTGTATAACATCATAGATATAGAAGAACTATATCGTCACCTTACCATACCTATAATATGCATAACTTACAAGGAATCTAAGGGAATAGAGAGGAATCTAAAGAGACTTCCTAACGCAGATAAGAGGATTGAGATCTATAGGAGGCTAGGAGCTAGAAAAAAGATAACACTTAAGACAGGTTATAGTGTCTTTGCAAGATGGTGTGGTTTAAGTGAGAAAGAGGTAAAAGTTTTACTCAATAAATTTACAAGATTCGGCAGAGTACCGGAGCCTATAAGGGTAGCTAGATTGTGTGCAAGATCTGTACTTAAGTTTATATTTGCTAATCGCTTGGAACTACAGTAACCCGTAAGAGCGGTACCAAACTCCATGGTAAATCCTTTTATACACCCCTCTTAGAGTTCAGTTGAAGGAAGAATGAGAGTATTCGAAGGATTTAAATTCAGAGTGAAAGATACTCCTGTACATAAGCTAGACCCTAGAAGTAAGGCTATAATGACCATTGTAATAATGATACTATCCCTGATCTTCTATGAACCTATACCTCTCATATTAATACTATTGTTAAACATCCTAATAATATATATTGGAAAATCTCTGAGAGAATGGCTAAATTCGATGAGAGGTGTAGCATTACTTATAGTATTTATCTTCGTACTGAACTACATTTTCTCTATAAGTGAAAATAGGTTGAACTACTCCGTTGTCATGGCCCTCAGATTTATCAATGTAGTATCTTCGTTCTCATTATTCTTCCTAACTACATCCCCTGATGATTTTGCTGATGCTCTCCTAAAACTTAGAATTCCCTACGAATACGTGTTAATGTTTACCATGGCCCTTCGTTTTGTTCCAACACTTGCTAGGGATTTGCAAATAATATATGATGCTCATAGAAGCCGCGGTCTTGAAATAGACACCGGTAATTTCATAGAGAGGACTAGGAAATTACTACCTATACTTATAACACTATTCATATTCGAGATTAAGAGAAGCTTAAGTATAGCAGAAGCTCTCGAATCGAGAGCTTTCAATCCCAGAGTAAAGAGGACATACTTTAAAGAGTTGAGAATGAAATCTATCGATTGGCTTGTAGTATTGCTAATGCTACTGTTATTGACAGTAGTAGTGGTTATGAAAATAAGTAATAGCATACCTGATTTTCTATTAGTAAAAATACCCGATTTCTTTTAGTAGGATA